>QHOV01000084.1 GCA_003218885.1 Verrucomicrobiota bacterium
AAATTCGCACCGGTGCAGGTGATGGCGTGGACTTTGTCCCGGCGAATCATTTCCGCCAGAGAAACGCCGAGTTCCGCGGTGCTCATGGCGCCCGCGAGCGTGATCATCATTTTTCCGCCGCGATCCAGATGCGCGATGTAAGCGTCGGCGGCATCTTTCAGCACCGCCGCGTTGAAATGCCGGAAATGGCGATCAATGAACTCGCTGATGCTGCCCATCTTTTACATCATCGACTTTCGCAATGGGTGCTACTTGCTTTTGATGCTAAACTTATAGCGCGGCAGTCAAGCGTTAATTACACTTTTTTTGAAATTTTCTTATGGCAGCGCGGCAAGGATCCGCGCCGCCAGGACGTCTGGCATTACGCCGAGGAAGAGCACGGCCGCGGCAAGCACAGCGACTGCGGCTCGTTGCACGAGATCGGGTGTCAGCCGATCGAACGGTTGTGCAGCGGGAAGCGAGGGCTCGTTCACAAAAATCGCTTTTAGCACCAGGAGGTAATAATAGAGCGAGATGAAACTGCCGAAGAGCGCGAGCGCGACGAGCCACAGCAGGCCATGGTTTGCGCTGGCGTGCAGCGCGGTGCTGAACAGGTAGAATTTTCCAAAAAATCCGGCAAGTGGCGGGATGCCTGCCAGTGACAACATAAAGATGGCCATGCACCCAGCGAGCAAGGGAGAACGGGAAACTAAGCCGGAAAAATCAGAAAAATTATCCCCGCCGGTTTTGCGCCGCACCAGTCCAACCACGCCGAATGCGCCGACGAGTGTAACGGCGTAAATGGTGGTGTAGAACAATGCCGCGGCAAATCCGTCGCGCCCGCCCGCCACGAGTCCGATCAACGTATAACCACCGTGTGCAACCGCAGAGTACGCTAGAAGCCTTCGCACGTTCGATTGCGCCAGCGCGACCATATTACCTATGAGGATCGATAATGACGCCAGCGCAGCGAGCACGGGTGACCAGCCGGCCGTCATAGCGTGCCAGTCGGCGCTGCCGCGCATCGGAGCGAACCCGACCAGCACGATTTTCCCCAGCACCACGAACGACGCGACCTTTGAGCCGGAAGCGATAAACGCTGCGCTCGGAACAGGCGCTCCCTGATACGCATCAGGTGCCCAAAGGTGAAATGGCGCGGCGGCGATCTTGAACGCGAAACCGACGAGCGTCATGACGATGCCCACTGCAAGCAGCGGTTGCACTGATGCGGTCGCCAATTTTTCCGAAATCGCAGCGAGACCGGTTGTCCCCGACATGCCGTAGATCAAACTGATGCCGAAAAGTGTGAAAGCGCTGGACGTGCTGCCAAACAGCAAATATTTCAGACCCGCTTCCGCCGAACGCACATCGGTCTTGTCGAATGCAGTCATCACATAAAGCGACAACCCGAGCAGTTCGAGTCCGATGAAGATCATGAGTAACTCCTCGCTGCCGACGAGCAGCATCAGGCCGACTGTCGCGAACAGAACAAGCGCCAGATATTCGCCTAGATGAGGCGGCGGCTTTTGTGAGGTGATCAGGAGGACGGTGAAGAACGCCAACGCGATGCAAATAATTTTGAAAAGGCGCGTGAGCGGGGTAATCACGAGCATTCCGCCGAAAAGGGTCGTGCTCTGCGGCAACATCAAAATCGCGCCGATCGCGATTGCGAGCCCGAGTGCGGCAACAACGGAACAAATGCCCGTCGCGATAGATGTGTGGCTCACAGTGTGAGCAGGCTTCGCCGTGGAGATTGTTGCGCTCGATTTCGCGTGGCCGGTCACCAATCCAATCGCAAGAACCACAAGCGCAGTTATGACTATGACGATCTCAGGCGAGGCGAGCTTGAGCAGTTCGAGGTAAGACATCGTTCGGTCGCTGAAGCGTTAACTTGTTGAATCGGTGGATTTCATTTCAGAAACCTCATTGCTTCTACTGCGGGCATGATCCGATCGAGCAGCAGCTTGGGGTAAAGTCCAACCGCGAGTGTGGCGAACATAAGCAGGCAAGCGCCGCATTTTTCCGCGGCCGTGATGCTTTGTTGTTCATTCCAATCGGGATCGAGCGCCACATGACCTTCCTGCACGAGCACACCTGCCTCCGCCTCGCCGAAGAATGATTGCTTCAAGGCACGCAACGTGAACGCTGCAACGAGCACCATGCCCGCGCCTGTGATCCAGACCGCGAGCGGATAAGTTTTCCATGCGCCGATTAGAATCGTTATCTCGGCCGCGAATCCACTGAAACCAGGTATGCCCATCGACGCGGCTGCCGCGATCACAAACGTGAACGCGGCAAACGGCAGAGCGCGGCTCAGGTTCATACCCGCGAGCGCGTCGAGCTCACGCGTGTGTGTGCGCGGATAGATCATGCGTCCGGCGACTGCAAACAAAAGGGCCGCGATCACGCCATGCGAAAACATTTGCAATACTGCCCCTGAAACGCTCAGCGCCGTTGCCGCTGCGAGACCGAGCAACACGAAACCCATATGGCTGACGCTTGAATAACCAATGACAAATTTCAGATCCCGCTGGCGGAGTGCCACCGCCGCAGCGTAAACAATCCCAACGACCGCGAGAAAGGCGATCCACTTGCTCCACATCTGGAAGCCCTGCGGAAACAAATTCATCGCCACGCGGAGTCCTGCGTAAGAGCCGAGTTTCATCACGATCCCGGCAAGAAGCATGGAACCCGCTGTAGGCGCCGCGACATGACCCGTCGGTGCCCACGTATGCAGCGGCCAGATGCCAGCGAGCACGGCGAAGCCGAGAAACAGCACGGGAAACGCCCAAGATTGCAGTTGTGGCGAAAATTGAAATTGCGAGAGCTGATTCAGATCCAGCGATCCGGCAGTTACGTACGCGATAAGGACCCCGATGAATACGAAAATGCCGCCAAAGAATGAATAGAGCGTTAGCTTCATTGCCCCGTATTCCTTGTTGGTGGAGCCGAAGACGGCGATAAGAAAATACTTCGGCACGATCACCAGTTCGTAGAACGCGAAAAACAGAAACAAATCGGCGCTGAGAAAAACTCCGTAGCAGCCAGCCACCACGAGCAGTAACCAAAAAAAGAATTCGTTCTGCCGATCTTCGACGTCCCATGAAAATAACACCGTGCTCACCGCGGAAATACCCGTGACAAGCACCATCGTGAGGCTGACGCCGTCGATCGCCAGGTGGTAATTCATGCCCAACGCGGGCACCCACGGTGCGCGCACGATCGTTGTGAAATGCGCAAGATCGGCAATTGGCGTGCGAACCAATGCGATGAGACCCAGAATCAAACCGGCGATTGTCGTAAGCAGCGCGCTCCAGCGTGCAAACGTGCGCGGCAAAAGGAGCAATAGCACTGCACCGCCGAACGTGATGTAAATCGTCCAGGCGATCATGCGGCGGAGCGCACGCGCCTCGCGTGTCCTTTTCGGCTCTTCGCCGAGAACCCGTCGGGTGAGTAAACTGCGAATATGTGGGTCGTGGGTCGCAGAAAAAGTTCGCGATGGCAAGGGCCCCATCGCCAGCACGAGAGGCGCGTGCGCTCCCCAGACGGCTCGCTGTTTAGCAATGCTCGACAACATGGGATGCCTTGCTCTGTGAACACGAAACGCTCGGAACGCCGGCGCCCACCTCGACCTGGCTTTGAAATGCCAAATTGGCATTTCAAAAACTGCACGTTCTCGCCGCGCAGCTGGCAAATCCGACGTGCGATCTGATCGACTGGAATGATTTCTTTGCCCATTTCCCGGAGTTTCAAGCAAACAGTCGCGCCATTTGAACGACCGTTGTGTTGAAAATGTTGAAAATGAATTGCGGTGCGATGCCGATAGCGAACATGAGCAGTGTTACAGGTACCACGACGAATTTTTCGCCCCGTAGAAGATCGGGGAACACGCTGCAACTCTCTGCGAGCGGCCCGCTGAATAGCGATTGCATGGCGCGCACAAAGACGACGGCTGTCACGAGAAGACCAATCACAGCAATGGCGGTAAACAAACCAGTGATTGCGAATGCGCCTTTAAAGATCAGGAATTCGCCGATGAACCCGTTTAGCCCCGGCAGACCTAACGAAGAGAACATCGCGACACTCATCCACCCGCAGAGGAGCGGCGTTCGCTGCATTAGGCCGCCAAAATCATCGATGCCGCGCAAACCCCGCCGCTGTTCAAGTAAACCGGCAAAATAGAAAAGCGTGGCTGCAGTGATTCCGTGGTTGAAAATTTGCATGAAGACGCCGCTCAATGCTGCGTGCGTGTCGATCCTAACGGCGACGACGGGCGAGGCAGCTACTGCAAAAAGAGCAAACATGCAGTAACCGAGATGATTGATCGACAAATACGCAATCATCCGTTTCAAGTCCCGCTGCGCCAATGCAGCCAGCGGAGCGAATACAATCGAGCAGATCGCCAACGCAAGGAGCCAAGGGCCGATGACCTTGATTTCGTTGGGGAAAAGTGGAAGCAACAGACGCACGAAACCGTAAACGCCCATTTTCGAGAGGACGCCCGTGAGCACCATCGAGACGCCGGTAGGCGCGGTTTGATAGGTGTCGGGCAGCCAGGTGTGAAACGGAAACAGCGGCACCTTTACTGCAAGACCAACAAAGATTCCGGCGAACGTAAGCCACGCAAGTTTACCTGTCAGCAGACCGCTTTTGCCGAAGCCAGCAAGAGCGGCAAAATCGAAAGTGCCTCTCGCCAGATAAATTCCGAGAAACGAAAGCAACATCGCCACGCTGCCGAGAAATGTGTAAAGAAAAAACTTAGTCGCAGCGCGGTCCCGGTTTTGGCCGCCCCAAATTTTGATCAGCAGAAACGCAGGGATCAGGCTCATTTCGTAGAACAGGAACCAGAGAATGAAATTCTGCGCCGTGAACGTGCCGTATAGGGCAGACTGCATTACGAGCATGGTCGCATAGAACGCGCGGCCGTCTGGGGCTGGTTGAGCGAGAAACGCGAAAGGAATAATCAACGATGTGAGCAGGACGAGCAGCAGACTCAGGCCATCGATGCCAACCAGATATTCAGCGCCGATGGCCGGGATCCATGCGTGGCGTTCGACGAACTGGAGCCCCGCCGCGGTGGTATCAAAATTCCGCCATAATCCTAAAGCGCATACTGCGGAGGTGGCATTGAAGATCAGAGCGATTGGACGGCCGTTGCTCTGCGGCCACAGGCACACCGCAATCGCTCCAATAAGAGGAAGAAGAACAATTGTGGTAATCACGCCAACCATGCGTAGAGAAGGAGCAGCGCGAGCATTCCGATCGCTATCGCGCCGAGGTAAGTTTGGATTTGTCCTGAGTGCGCTGTGGACATCACGCGGCCCAGACCGCGCGCACCGGCGGTCGTCTCGTCGACTCCCGCGTTGATCCCGCGCTCATCGACGCTCGTTGTAAAAATCCCAAAAAGTTGACCGATTGCGCCGAAGCCGCGCACCAGCCCGTCCCAAAAATAGCGATCCATCCAGTCGGACAACCGTGCGGCCATCCAACTGAAGGAGATCACGGTGCGAGCATAAAGTTCGTCGATCCACATTTTGTTCGCGAGAAATCGAAATAACGCAGGCTGCGCATATTCAAGCGGATCGACCTCAGCTGGGCGACCTCCATCTTGTGTACCCGCCTTACGATAAATCCAGAAACCGACGCCAACACCTGCGCTAACGAGCGCGAGCGAAACAAACAGCATCGGCTGAATTAGACGTGCGACGTCGAAGTACGTAGGTTCGCCGGTTAGATACCCGTGCAGCCACGGCCATGCAGGCGTGAGCACAGCGCTCAACAAAATTGCGCCAAACGCCAACACGATCAGAGGCATCGTCATGATACGTGGACTCTCGTGTGCACGCTCGGCAGCAACGCGCGGGTTGCCGAAGAAGACGTAGATGATTTGTCGCGTCATGTAGAGCGCGGTGAGAACGACTCCGACCAGAATCAGGTAATAAGGCACATGCGACGGTGGCCAATGCGCTGTGGCATGAAGAATTTCCTCTTTGGTCCAGCCGCCGCAGAAAAAGAACGGCATACCGCTGAGCGCCATCATGCCGACCGCGTACGTCATGAAAGTTACTGGCATGAAGCGCCGCAGGCCGCCCATTTTGCGAATATCCTGTTCGCCGTGGCATCCGTGAATCACGGAGCCTGCACCGAGGAACAGGAGGGCTTTGAAAAAACCGTGCGCGAGCAAGTGCATTATCCCAGCAGCAACACCGCCGACCCCAAGCGAGACCATCATCAAACCAAGTTGCGAAACGGTCGAGTAAGCCAGAATCCGCTTGATGTCCGCCTGGGCGATGGCGATCAGCGCTGCCATCAACGCTGTCGTCACGCCGATCCACACAACGACCGTGAGCGACGATGTTACGCCGCTGATCGCGCCTAATGAGAAAAGCGGATACACGCGGGCCACAAGGAACACGCCGGCGGCAACCATCGTTGCCGCGTGGATAAGTGCGCTGACCGGTGTGGGGCCTTCCATCGCGTCCGGTAACCAGACGTGCAGCGGGAATTGGCCCGACTTTCCAACTGCGCCGCAGAAGATCAGCAGCGCAACGAACGTGGCGCTGGCGCCGAGCATGGCGAGACCGGCGCCTTCAAGGCAGCCACGACCGTTATCGTAAAAAAGCAGTGTCCCGGCGCGGTCGTACAGCCAGAGCACGCCTAAGAAAAATCCCATGTCGCCGATTCGCGTGGTGATAAAGGCTTTCTTTGCAGCAGCTGCGGCACTTGGTCTTTCGATCCAAAATCCGATGAGCAAGTAGGAAGCAAGGCCGACCAATTCCCAAAAAATGAAAACCAAAAGCAAACTGTTCGCGATGACCAGGCCGAGCATCGCTCCGGAGAAGAACGACAGATAGGCAAAGAACCGGGTAAAATTCTTGTCCTCGGCCATGTAGCCGACGCTGAAGACAAAAATACAAAGCCCAACAACCGTGATCATCACGAGCATCGCGGCAGCAAGCGGATCGAGGACAAATCCGAGACGCAACGTTTGGTCGCCGAACGTGAACCACGTGAAATTCTGAACTGCGCGGAACCCGTGGGTTTGCAGTGTTGACACAAACGCGACGACCGACAGCGCGAGCGCGATAATTTGTCCAGCGACCGCGAGTGCGGCTGCGCTTTTCCGCCGCGTATTTGATACACTCAAAATTGCGAGCGAAGCCGCGAACGGCTCCGCCGGCACCAACCAGAGATGGGTTACGATCCAGGAATTCATCCCCGGAGCTGGTCAAGCTGATCGACGTTGGTCGTGTGATAATGACGGTAAACGGCGATAACCATCGCAAGACCAACGGCGGCTTCGGCAGCGGCGATGGCGATAGAAAAGAGCGCGATCATCACGCCGGTCGGCGGTTGATGCGGTGGACCAAAGCGCCAGAACGCGATAAAATTCAGGTTTGCAGCGGCCAGCATCATCTCGATTCCAATCAGAATAAAAATAGCGTGGCGCCGGCTCAGCGCGGCAAGCAACCCGGTACTAAACAGGGCCGCGGAGACGATGAGGAAGATTTGAAGTGTAGGTGTCATGGCCAACGCGTTACAAGGGTTAAAAGGGTTACATTGTTAAAAAAGGAAGTCTGCGGCTGCGACCGATTTGACTTTGTAACTCTTGTAACTTTTTTAACTTTCTTCATCGCTTTTCCTCCATCACCAGAATGAGGGCGCCGATGAGCGCAGCGGTCAGCAGAAGCCCGACACATTGCAATGGCCAGACATAAATAGTCATCAACGTTTTGCCGATTTGTTTGACCGTAAGCGCTGGCATGTGCGGGGCGACGACGGCAAGTGATTGCGTGTTTAGAATGGACCACGTCAAGCCACCAAACACAGCGACAGCAACGATAGCCCCGCCCCAATTGAATCCCCGATCTTTCCCAACATCGCGCGGCGTCAAAAGAATGGTGAAAACAACCAATACCGCAACCGCGCCGACATAAATGAACACCAAGGCCAGGCCGACAAATTCAGCGCCGAGCAAAAAGAACAACGCCGCGATACCGACAAAGACCACGACAAGACTTAGAGCGGCGTGCATTAGTTTTCGCAACGTCGCAGCCGCCAGCGCTGCTGCGAGTGTGAATACAGCGATAATGATAAGCGCGGCGCTGTTCATTCAGCGAAGCGATAAACGCGCGGCGCCAACTTCCTTCCCGTGTCGAGCAATGTCGATAGCGCGGTGTAAACGATTGCGATCACCAGAAACGACCACAGCCACCCGCGCAAACCGCGTCCAGCATAATGCCAAACGGCAGCTGCGATGACGCACGTGAACGCCATCGGCAACATGAATTTCCAGGCGAAATTCATCATTTGATCGATGCGCGTGCGCGGGAGCGTGCCGCGGACCCAGATGTAAACGAAAAGCAGCGAGCCAAGCTTTACGAAAAACCAGACATAGGACGGAATAATTTCAAGTATGCGCGCGGGCGCGTGCCAGCCGCCCAGAAACAAGGTCATCGCAAGCCCACTGACCGCGAACATTCCGATGTATTCCGCCATGAAAAACGTGGCGTATTTGAATCCGGAATACTCGGTCATGTGTCCGGCGACGATCTCAGATTCGCCTTCCGGCACGTCGAATGGTGTGCGGTTGGATTCCACCAGACCGGAGACAAAAAACAGAACGAATGCCGCGGCGCCCCATGGTGTGAAAACAAACCAGCGAGGTACCAAATCAAACGTGTAACCAGCCTGTGCAGCGACAATCCGGTCGGGTGTAAGCGAACCGACGACCATAACCACGGGCAGCGCAGTGATAATGAGCGGCAGCTCGTAGCTGAACATTTGCGCGATCGCGCGCATCGCACCAAGCATGGAAAACTTGTTGTTGCTGCCCCAGCCGGCCATGAACACGGCGAGTTCCGTAGCCGATCCAACGGCAAAGAAAAACAGAATGCCGCCGTCGATCGTAAATGGCGTCATGTTCCGTCCGTACGGAATCACACCCAGGGTGAGAATCGCCACAGCGGCGATAAGAACTGGCGCCAGAAAGTGCACGATCTTGTCCGCGCGCGCCGGCACGATGTCTTCCTTGATCAGCATTTTGATGCCGTCGGCAATCGGTTGGAAAAGCCCGAACGGCCCGACCCGATTTGGGCCATAGCGGTTCTGCATTCTTGCGAGAATTTTGCGCTCCAACACCGAGATGAGCGCGAAAAGCGTGAGGAACACAGCGAGTAGCATGAAAATATTGATCAGAATGGACGCTACCTGGACCACCCAGCCCGGCGACCCCGTCAGCGACGACAGCAGCCATTGCTTGGCGTGGACGAAAACTTGGTCAATAGAATTGCTCATCCCGGGTGAAGAAAACCGTTGATTGCCAGGTTAATCAAGACAGAACACGAATGACTTTTGCCATGGAGCCAGTTCGTAACGGGGTCCGGCGACAATATTTATCTTTCGTATAGAGTGGTTTTAGCTTTGCAGGGAGCTTTTGGTGCAGTACTTTTGGCGTCCGCCATGCGAACGCTGGTTTTGTTGCTCGCCGCTCTTTTTGCGAGTGCCGGTTTGATCTTCGGAGAAATCAAGACTCCGGAGAATGCGCCGATTGAAATCACTTCCACTGGGGAGACGACGTATGAAAATGGGCTGGCAACGGCGCACGATAATGTCGCGATTCACATTGGTAATACAGACATCTACGCCGATTACGCACAATACAATTCCACCACGCACGAGGTGGAGTTGAGAGGCCACGTGCGAATCTATCGTGATGTGAGCCTCTACGTCACAGACAGCGGCGTTTACAACACCGAAACAAAAAAGATCCGGGCAATAAGTGGCCGCACCGAGTCGCAACCTTATTTTCTCGGGGGCCAGAATGTAAGCTCAATTTCCGAGAATGGGAATCTGATACGAGACGGCACTTTTACGACGCACGATTCGGCGAAGCCTGATTTCCATCTTCACGCGCGAAAGATTCGTATTTACGAGAAAGACCGCGTGATCATGCAGTATGTGACGGCATACATCGGAAACGTGCCGGTTTTCTGGTGGCCGTACCTGTACCAGTCGCTTAACGAAGCCTTCAGTTTTACGATTACGCCAGCGTATTTGAGCTCATGGGGGCCGTCGCTCCTCACCCAGGTGACCTTCCCGATTACAGACGACATCAAAGGGCGCGTCCGGCTCGATTATCGGGGCCGTCGCGGCGTAGCGCTCGGTTTTGATTCGACTATCGACTACGGGAAAGACAACAACAGCACTGCCCGGATCAAAACCTATTACATCCAGGACCAAAACCCGAACCTGAATGAAACGGCTGTGCCACGAAAGGATGTTCCAACCGGGCGATACCGTCTTAGTTTGGAAGATCGGACGAACTTTACTGATGACATCTACGCCATCGCCAATCTCACCAAGCTTAGTGATCCATTTGTTATGCAGGACTTTTATCAGGGCGAGTTTCGGATCGATCCTGTTCCGGACAATGTAGTCGCATTAACGAAGGCGAATCCTTTTTTCACCATCACGGGCATCGAGCGCTTCCAGGCGAACGAGTTTTTCTCTACAACAGAACGTTCACCGGAAGTGGTATTGGACATTAAGCGCCACGCACTTTTCGGCGGACCCATTTTTTACGAGGGCGAGAGCGGCTTTGCTGATTTGCGGTTACAATTCCCCCACGATTCAGGTTTTGAGAATTACGGCACCACCCGTTTAGATACCTTCCATCAACTAACTTATCCAAACACATACTTCGGATGGCTTTCCGTCGTGCCGCGGGTTGGGTTTCGCGGCACTTATTATGGCAAGACATGGGACTTGGGATCGACAACCTTTGTGCCGCCATCAAATCCGCTCGTGCCTGACTTTATCCTCCCGCCGCCAACTTTGGCTAACCCAGTTCAGTTCGATGGAGACACATTTCGCACGGTTTTTAACACTGGCGCAGAAGCTTCGTTCAAGATCTCGCGTACCTGGGAGAATGTTCAAAGCCGCGCGTTTGGGTTGGATGGACTCATGCATGTTATTCAACCATTCACCAACTTTTCGTACGTAGATGAGAACGGAGCTAATCCGACGGCAATTTTGGGGTTCGATCGGTATCAACCTTCGACCCAGCTCCGGGCGATTGATTTCCCGCAGTTTACGACCATCGACTCGATCGATAATTGGACGGTGTGGCGAGTGGGCGTTCGCAACCGCTTGGAAACGCGGCGCGACGACAGAACGATGACGTGGTTTGAGCTCGACACCTTCTTTGATGTGAACTTCGACAACCCCTATAACCGTACCGACTACTCAAATTTCTTTAACAACATTCGGTTTACGCCTCTCCCGTGGGTCTCGCTTTCAGTCAATTCACAGGTGCCGGCTTTCTCGAAGGGCTTTACCGAAGTCAATACGATTGCAAGCGTGCAACCGCTAGCCAATCTGCAATTAAGCGTCGGGCATCGCTATTTGAATGACAATCCTTTCTTTCTCAACAGCAGCCTGTTTCTCGTTGGTGGATATTATCGAATCGACGATAACTGGGGTATTGGAGCCCAGGAGCAATATGAAGCCATAACAAGCACGCTCGAGGAGCAACGCTATTCCATTTACCGGGATCTCTCGAGCTGGGTAGCCTCCTTCGGCGGCGTCATACGCGACAATAAAGGGGTGAAGGAGTATGGCATCCTGTTTACCGTAACGCTGAAGGCATTCCCGAAGTTTGGATTCGATTTGAACTTTGACCCTACATCCTCAGGAGAATGAACGAAGTGCGCGAATGATCTCTAGGCCGCAGGATGCTGTAGCTCACTTGTGCCGCGGCTGATTCGCCCGCAGCATTCCTCAATCATGGATCTTGCGATCATCGGTTCCGGTTACGTCGGCCTCGTTACCGGCGCCTGTTTCGCCGATGTTGGCCATAATGTCACTTGCGTCGATAACGACGTACAAAAGATCAAACAACTGCAATCCGGCGAAGTGCCGATCTATGAGCCGGGACTTGAGGAAATAATTCATCGGAATGTCTCGGCGCGTCGGCTGCACTTCACCGGCAGCATTGAGGACGGAGTGGACAACTCACAAATCATCTTCATCGCTGTTCCTACTCCGCAGCAGCCGGATGGCGATGTCGATCTCAGTTTTTTGGAGAAAGTTGCGCGGGAAATCGCCGGAGTCCTGGTTGATTATCGCGTGATTGTTGACAAGAGCACGGTGCCTGTGAAAACAGGGGAAAAAGTCGCCGAATCAATCAAAAGATATAACCGCCACGGCGCGAACTTCGATGTGGTCAGTAATCCGGAATTTTTGCGCGAAGGCTGTGCGGTAGCCGACCTGATGCATCCAGATCGCATTGTGATCGGGGCGCAAAGCGAACACGCCATCGATCTCATGAAAAAAGTTTATGAGCCATTCATGGCGCCGATACTGGTGACTGATATTAACAGCGCCGAGCTCATCAAACATTGCGCGAACTCATTTCTGGCCCTGAAAATTTCCTATATCAACGCGGTCTCGGCGATTTGCGAGGCCAGCGGCGCCGATGTCGAAAAAGTCGCCGACGGAATTGGAATGGATCATCGGATCGGGCGCGATTTTCTTAAGGCGGGAATTGGATACGGCGGTTCCTGTTTTCCAAAAGACATCGCTGCGTTCATTACGATCAGCGAGCGACTTGGAACTCCGTTCAATCTGCTTAAGGAACTGCAACGCATAAACAATGGTCAAAAAGAGCGTTTTCTGAAGACGATCCGGGAAACGCTGTGGGTGTTGCGGGAAAAGCGGATTGCAGTCTGGGGCCTCACATTCAAACCGGACACAGACGACGTTCGTTCGTCTGTGGCAATCGAGCTCGTGACAAACCTGCTGCGCGAAGGAGCGCACGTGGTTGCCTACGACCCGAAAGGAATGCAAAAAGCACGCGCCATAAAAGCGATCGCCGACGCAGAATTTGCTTCGTCGGCTCTCGAAGCGGTGAGCGATGCCGAAGCGCTGATTATCGCCACGGAATGGAATGAATTTGCCAACGTTGACCTCGCGGTGGTGAAAGAAAAAATGAGGACGCCTATTGTGTTCGACGGGCGAAACCTCCTGGACCCTGAAACAATGAGGCGATTGGGATTCCACTATCATTCGATCGGGCGCGCGAGCGTGAAGCCGCAGTAACCGCAGGAAATATGGCGCAGCTCTCTGCTCGCCAAATCGCGCTGCAGGCCTTGCGGCTGTGGCGAAAACAAAAGCGCTTCGCCGATTCCATCATCTCAGAGCTTCTTGCGGAGACCGAGCTTAAGCCTTCCGATCGCGCATTTGCGCTGGAGTTGTTTTACGGTGTCCTGCGCAATCTGACCTTGTTAGATTTTTGGATCCGTTGCCTGCGCGCTTCCCGCGTTGAGAGCGATCTTCGCGACATTTTGCGACTCGGCTTATATCAACTTCTCTTTCTCGAAACTGCCGAACACGCAGCGGTCCATGAAACCGTGTCGCTCGCGTCGAAAAAGCAGCGAACGATCATCAATGCCATGCTTCGTGCTGCAACCCGGCGGAGGAGCGAGTTGCACCCATGCGCCGAAGCGCAGCCCTTGTTCGTTTGTGTGAATGGAACAATCTTCCTGCGCCAGTTTATGCGCGCATCAATTTGTTGAGAATCGATCGAACAGAATTCCTCCGGACTTATCCCGAATCGCGCCTTATCCCTGACAACCCGAACTTCGTGAAAGTCAATTCGTTACCCTCCGACGCTTTGGAACGGGGTCATTGTTACGTTCAGGACCCGAGCACCACGATTGCCTGCCAGTTGCTAGACCCAAAATCCGGAGAAAGAATCCTCGATGCGTGCGCAGCGCCGGGCGGGAAAACCGCACTTATCGCGGAACAAGTCAAAAACCGAGCATTCATTGTGGCGTGCGATCGCGAGCAGCGTCGCGTTCGGGCAATGCGTGCTAACTTGCAACGACTCAGTGCTCAGATTGCATTGGTTGAGCAGTGCGATTGGACAAGACAATCGCGATCAATTCTTCAATCGGCTAATGGCGGGTTTGATCGCGTGTTAGTTGACGCTCCATGCAGCAACACAGGCGTGATGCGCCGCCGTGTCGATGTGCGTTGGAGATTAACCCTGGCGGACTTCGGACGCATGCAAGAGCGGCAGATCGCGATCATCCGCGCTGTGCTTCGGTTGTTGAAGCCAGGCGGTGTCATTGTTTACAGCACGTGCAGCCTTGAGCCAGAAGAGAATGAAGAGGTCGTTCGTCGCATCGTCGCTGAAACGCCAGCCCTGCGCTTGGAAGCGCAAAAACATTCCCTGCCCTTTCGCGACGGTTTTGATGGCGCATTCGCGGCGAAACTTGTTCGAAGCACGTAATGCTGTGGCCGCCGCTCTGTGAGCGACGCGCCGGGTATCTGTAAAGCAGGTCAGCGCCGCGCTTTCCCACAGGGAAGCGGCTACAGTTGCATACGGCCGGGCTGGTGGAATGATAAGCGCCTATGCACGACGACCGGTTCGACAGACTCGCAAAACTCCTCGTGGAATACTCCATCCGTCTCAAGCGCAATGAAACGGTCCTGATTGAAGCATTCGATATTCCTGACGAAATGACTGTCGCGCTGATACGCGCCGTGCGGAAAGCGGGCGGGGTGCCGTTTGCGCAGACCTATCAAACCCGCGTAAACCGCGCACTCGCGCTCGAAGCCTCGGATCGACAGCTAAACCTGATGGCAAGCCACGAGCTGGCGCGCATGAAAAAAATGAATGCCTACATCGCCGTACGCGGCAGCCACAACATCACCGAATTAGCCGATGTGCCGCCAGAGAAGATGAAACTGATCGGCAAAAAGATGCGCCCAGTGCAGGATCAGCGGGTTAAAAAGACAAAATGGGTCGTCTTACGTTGGCCGACGCCGTCAATGGCACAGCTTGCCGGGATGAGCACGGAGGCGTTTGAAGATTTTTATTTCGATGTCTGCACACTGGACTATCGCAAACTGCAGCCTGGCATGAAGGCGCTCCAGCGGTTGATGGAAAAAACCGACCGTGTCGAAATCAAAGGTCCCGGCACTGATCTGCATTTCAGTATCAAGGGAATTCCAGCTGTGATCTGCGGTGGCGATCGCAATATTCCCGATGGCGAAGTTTTCAGCTGCCCGGTGAAAGATTCCGTGGAAGGCCATGTTACGTTTAATGCGCCAAGCATTTATCAGGGAATCGCTTTCGATGGCATCCGTCTCGAATTCAACAGAGGAAAGATCGTCGATGCGACCAGCAACGAGACGAAAAAGCTGAACAAGATTCTCGATTCAGATCCGGGCGCGCGTTACATAGGCGAATTT
>QHOV01000134.1 GCA_003218885.1 Verrucomicrobiota bacterium
ACGGCGCTGGAGACAATGAGATAGAAACTTACTACTTCGCGTCGCTAGTAATCGACGAATTTTGGGGGGAAAGGGCGGCCGTGGCTTCCTGACGGAATGCTGCGGCCGCTTTGCTCTGAAATCGCAGCGGATTGTAAAGAAGATTCAGTTCCCGCTCCGGAACCGGTGGAGCAAACGGCAGACTGACGCATCCGGGGGTGGCTTGGTGGTTCACCATCATTTGGGGCACAATTGAAACGCCAATCTCCGCCGCGACCATGTTGGCGATCGTGCTGAGCTGGCTGCCGGCCAGCGCGATCTCCGGCCGAAGCCGCCGAGACTCGAGCAGGTGATGCACCTGTTGCGACAGGCAATGCATCTCGTGCAGGAGCAGAAATCTCTGCGATTTGAGATCGTCCAATTCTACCAGAGTCTTCTTTGCCAAAGGATGTCCTTCCGGCACGAGCGCAAGCAACGGTTCGTTGCCCAGAGATTCACGTCGCAGAGTTGGACTTTGCTGGCAGGTGGACGCCAACGCGACATCCAACTCTCCGGCTTCGATCCGCCGAGTGATGCCCTCGGTCACGTCCTCAACGATGTCCAGCGTCACTTCCGGATAATGTTTCTGGAACGTGACGACCAATTCCGGTAGGACGTAGGGCGCGATCGTGGGAATTGCGCCCACGGCCAGCCTGCCAGCGACCTCGTCCTTTAGTTCGTCCACGCACCGGCGGGCGTCGCCGATCGACGCCAAAATTTTCCGGGCGTAATCGATGAAACAGTGACCGGCTTCGGTCAGGACGACCGAACGCGGCAGACGATCGAATAATGGCTGACCGACCTCCGCTTCCAGCTTCCGAATCTGTTGACTGAGCGAAGGTTGAGCGACTCGGACCTTGGCGGCCGCGCGGGAAAAACTTCCCTCGTCCGCCACCGCGACGAAGTAACGCAACTGATGAATCTCCATGGTCTGTAAGTCGTAATTCTCCTTTCATAATCTTGCTTCATTCTGCTCTCGAAGACAATGATTGCACGCCGGCGCCGGAACCGCTTTGATTAGCGCTGGCACACGTGCGCACGCGACGCGATTTTCTTTCCCTCGCCGGCAAAAGCCTCGGTCTGGCCGCGCTTTCTTCGACAACGGTCGCATCGCTCTTAAGAAATGTCGAAGCAGCGACCAAGAACGTCGCGCATCTCACGCCCGAGGAAGCGGCCATGGACGAAGACTATTGGGCCACCATCCAGAACTCCTTCAGCGTCACGCGCGGCATCATCAACCTTAACAACGGCGGCGTTTCGCCCAGCCCGCGCATCGTGACCGAGGCGCTCGTGCGTTACATCTGGGAACAGGAAGACGCCACCGCCTATACGATGTGGCAAATCCTCGAGCCGCAATCGGAAACCATTCGCACCGGCCTGGCCGAACTGTTCGGCTGCGACCGCGAAGAAATCGCGATCACGCGCAACGCGTCCGAGTCGCTCGAGATTCTGCTCATGGGCATGGACTTCAAGTCTGGCGACGAAATCCTCACCACCACCCAGGATTACCCGCGCATGCTCACCACGTTGCGTCAGCGCGAGAAACGAGAAGGGCTTAAACTGAAGCTGATTCAGATTCCGATTCCGCCGAAAAACCTCAACGAGATCACCGCCGCGTTTGAAAAAGGAATCACCGATCGCACTCGCCTCATCCTCATTTCGCACCAGATCAACATCACCGGCCAGATCACGCCGGTGAAAGCAGTCTGCGACATCGCGCGCGTCCGCGGCATCGAGACCATCGTCGACGGCGCCCATTCCTTCGCCCAATTCTATTTCAAACAAAGCGATCTCGGTTGCGATTACTTCGGCACCAGCCTCCACAAATGGCTATACGCGCCGAAAGGTACCGGCATGCTTTACGTGAAGCGCGATAAAATCGGAAAGCTCTGGGCGCTCATGGCCGCCGAAGCCAAACAGGCGTCCGATATCCGCAAGTTCGAAGAGATCGGCACCCACTCAGCCGCGCCAAAGCTCGCCATCGGCGAAGCGCTCCTCTTTCACAACGGCATCGGCGGCAAACGCAAGGAAGCGCGGTTGCGTTACCTGTCACGTTACTGGATGAACCGGCTCAAAGACGTGCCCAAGATCCGGTTCAACACTTCGTTCGATCCAAATCAGTCGTGCGCGATCGCTAACGTGCACATCGACGGCACCAATCCGGAAGGGGTGACGAAATACTTGTTCGACAAACACCGCATCTTTACAGTCCCGATCCTGCACGAAGAATTCCAAGGCATCCGCATCACGCCCAACCTCTACACCACGCTTGGGGAACTCAATCGGTTCTGCGATCAGATGGAGCTCATCGCACGGCACGGCTTACCATCGTAACTCTTCGCCGAGCTTTGAAATCACAGTTTGTGATCTCAAAGATCGAGCGCGCCCAACACACGCGCCTCGGCTCCTGTCGCCTAAAACAGAAAAGCCGCCGAGGCATTCGTGCGCCCCGGCGGCTTGTCGTCGATAGTTTACCTTAGCTCATCCCAAGAGAATTTAGCGTCGGCTCGTCGATCACCGCCGTCGTGGTGAGCCCCTGATCGGCTTGGTAGGCGGTGAGCGCCTCCCGAGTCATTGGCCCGAGCAATCCATCCACCTCACCCTTGTAATAGCCCATCTGCTGGAGTTCGGCTTGCACGTCCGCGATCACGCGATCCGGCGGTTCAGCACGGTGACCCACATAGATCGGGGCATCGTAGGCATAATACTCGTTGCCAGGATCGTAACCCCATGCCGGATACCAGTAGCCGTTGTTGTTCCAGTAATAGTAACCGCCACCGATCAGCTCCACCCGGTTGTAACGCGACCGGTACCAGCTTTGATCGTGCCGTTCCGGATGATACGAACGGAATACTTCGTATTGCGGACCCTGCCAGCGATCGCTTCCTTGAATCCGATAGTTCTGGTTGAAGGTAACCGGCGGAACCTGTTGCGGCTTTGGCTGCGCACGGAAGTTCGCGTGCTGCGCCTTGATCTGCTGCACCTGCTGCGGATCGGGCTTCTTCGCCTTAGCCCCCGCATTAGCCTGCACGTTTTGCTGGCCGGCTGCTGGCACTGATGGAGCTGCACTTGCCGCAGCCGCCGGCGCTGCCGGAGCAGGAGATGTCTTCGCCGCCGCAGCGGGGCCTTTCATCCCTTTCCTCTGCTGCTCAGCGTGCTGTTTCGCACCGGGCGACATCGCGCCGGCCGGTTGACCGGAAACACCCGTTCCCGTCGCGGGGGCAGTTGCAGATTTCTCGTTCGCCCGAGCCTTCCGGCCTTTTCCTGCATCCGGCTCATTCGTCGCGCCGCCGGGCGGTTGACCGGAAACATTCGGTCCCGGGGCTGTCGCAGATTTCTGGCTTGCTGGAGTTTTTCGGCCCTTTCCTGCTCCGGGCTCATTAGTAGCTCCGGGCTGATTCATCGCGCCGTGTTCCTTCATCGCTCCGGTTTGCTTCGCTGGCCTCTCCTGAGGCTTCGCCACGTTCGCGCCGGGCTTTGCTTCAGCCGCGTGCGTTTTTTCCGGGGCGCGCTTGTTCTTTGATGGTGACTGCTGTTCGACTGGCTGCTGCGCCAAAGCGGCTCCAGCCAGTGCCAGCGAACACCCTATCAGTAAACTGGTAAGTTTTTTCATAATAATAATGTTTAGTCGTTGAATGTGCGCGATCTATTCAGGCCCTTCCTGTAATTTCCCTCAGCCGCGCGCTCGCGAACCTTTTCGGAGTTTACGCGGCATCCATCGCCTAACAGTACATCGTGTAATCGCTGGCATGTGGACGGCTCTGTCTTCCCATTCCGCAACACGGCGTGCGGGGACGCCGCCGGGTAGACTGCAAAGCTCGCATGGTGATGCGGCCGAGCGATC
>QHOV01000085.1 GCA_003218885.1 Verrucomicrobiota bacterium
GGCGCGACTCCGCGCGACCGGAACGAAGGCAATTCAAATGTCGGCCACGAAGGATGGGAATACGGAACGATGCTTTCTGCCCCGGAGAAAGACGCAATCGTGGAATATCTGAAAACATTTTGATCAACTCTCGAGGAATGAACCAATGAGGCTGTCACCGAAAACCAAGCGCATCCTTTGGGTTTCCGCGATTGTGCTCGTCGTTCTCATCGCGCTGGGCACTTGGTTTACATGGATAAAATTTTTCCGCGAAGAGAAGGAAGTGTTCGCGAACGAAGAAGAACATTTCAAATACGGTTCGCTAGGCGCGGAGGGTGATCGCGGCATCCCATATTATCTCTGGCTGGTTCTGCCCCGCGTGTTCCCGGATCTCATGCCCGGTCCTGGCGGCTACAAATCGCTTGGCGTGGTCTGGGAGGAAGGACATGAAATTCCGGTTGGCTTTTCAAAGAAGGTTGTCGGTTTCGCGCGGATCACCAATAACTGCGCCGTCTGCCACACCGCGACCTATCGTTTGCGCGAAGACGAAGTGCCGCATGTTGTCGTCGCGGGGCCGGCTCACACTAACAATGTGCAAAGCATGTTGCGGTTCTTGTTTAAGGCCGCACACGATCCGCGGTTCAATTCGGACATCATCATGAATGAGATCCGTCTGGTGAGCGCGAACAACTACGGCAACGGCGGGCTCTCATTCATCGATCGACAGATTTACCATTATCTCCTGATTCCATTCACCAAGAAAGCGCTGCTCAAACAGGAAAAACAATTCACCTGGATGGAGCGCTACGTCACTGGCGGCATGCCAAAGCCGCATTGGGCCCCGGGCCGCGATGATGCGATGAACCTGACAAAATATTTCATGACCAGCATGGCGGAGGACAACACGTTTGGGCCAACCGATTTTCCCTCGATCTGGAACCTCGGCATCCGCAGCGGAAAGGATAACGCGGGCAAACAGATGTTGTTGAACTGGACCGGCGATACGCCGGCTGTGCGCTCGGTCTTGATCGATTCCGCGCTCGGCCTCGGCGCGCCGGCACGGCCGTGGTTCTTACAGCGCATGGCCGACCTCGATCATTATCTCAGCAATCTGCCGCCGCCGCCGTGGCCTTTTGGTGAGACGAATCCAATCAACCAGCAAATGGCGGGCGAAGGCCAGAAAATCTACACGCGCGACTGCGCCGCGTGTCATGAGCCGCGCGCTGAATTTACAAACAAGGTGGTTCCAATCACCGAGATCAAGACCGATCCGGAGCGGATGTATTCATGGTCGAAAGACGCGGCCGCAGAAGCAAACCGGCGCGTCAAACAAATGGGTATCGATCGTCCTCCGATGGTGGAGACGCAGAACCCATACGGCTACGTATCACCGCCATTGGATGGAATCTGGCTGCGCGCGCCGTACCTCCACAATGGCTCCGTGCCGACTTTACGCGATTTGCTCAATCCGCCTAACGAACGCCCCCAGACTTTTCATCGCGGCTACGATGTTTTCGATCCGATCAAAGTTGGTTTCAAAGAGCCGCAACCGCGACCAACCGGGCCGAATGGCGAATTGACGCAGCCGTATTTTGTTTTCGACACGCGAGAAAAAGGGAACGGCAACCAAGGTCACACCTACGGCACCCAGCTGTCCAACGAGGACAAAGAGAAATTGCTCGAGTATTTGAAGACGCTCTAACAATCGTGATTGGTTGAAGCGTTAAAGCAAATCGCGCCGAGCCACGTCGCGATGCGGCTATCGTGCGCGAAAACCGCTTGTCTGCGCGGCGGTTCTCCGCCAGTTTCGTCCTGTCATGGCGGGAAATCGCAAGCTTGGTTGTCTCAGTATCTTTTTGTTTGTCGCGCTTTGCGCCAGTCTGTTCGTGAACTTCGTACTGATGATTGCAGCGTTTCAGCGCTTGGGCGGCATTCGAGAAGCCGAACCGATCCCGCGTTTTCGGGAGATCCTGCTCCAAAGAGGCACGCGCCCAAGCTTGGACAAAATCGCGGTCATCACCATGCGCGGCCTGATCAGTTCTTCGCTTCCAGGCAGCGTAACCGATTCAATGGTCGATGACATGCGCGCGGCACTGCAACAGGCGCGCGATGACAGCCGGGTCAAAGCCATCGTGCTGGAAATCGATTCTCCCGGCGGAGAAGTGACTGCTTCGGACGCAATCTACAGCGCGGTGGTCAAGGCGCGCTTTCGAAAACCCGTGGTTGTCTATATGGAGTCGCTGGCGGCGTCCGGCGGCTATTACGTCTCCTGTGGCGGTAAATTTCTAATGGCAAACGAAACGACCATTACAGGCAGTATCGGTGTCATAATCCAGACGCTGAATTACGAGCAGCTCTTTAACAAGGTGGGACTTGCTTCCGTGGTTTTCAAAAGCGGCAAGTTCAAGGACATGCTGAACGGGGCGCGGCCGATTACCCCGGAGGAGCGCGAGCTTGTGCAGAACTTCATCATGAAAACTTACGACAAGTTCCTCGGCATCGTGGCGAAGGAAAGAAAACTGCCGGCAGATCTCCTGCGCAATACGATCGCCGATGGTCGCATTCTCTCGGGCAAAGAAGCATTTGAAAACAGGCTAATCGATGGCCTTGGTGAGTTGGACGACGCCTTCGGCAAAGCGAAAGAATTAGGGAACGCGCCGGATGCGAAAGTCGTGAAGTACGGTCCGCCATTTAGTCTGGCCCGTTTCTTGCGAATATTTGGAGGGTCGGATTCAAAAATTGAACTCCAGCTTCCGAAGCAGCTCGTTCCGCAACTGGAAAGTGGGCGCGCGTATTTCCTGCCGAGCTATTACGCTCCATAACGGCCGGACACCATGCGATCCGACAGCCTCTTTGCGGCATTCGGAGCTGCTCCGAGCCTCGCCTTAAGCCTCCTTTCCGTTCTTTACGTTGTTGTAAGCGCTTACGTCTATATTTCGCTTATTCACCAGATCAGCGCACGAGCGGCCCCCCAACGCTCCGGGGTTGATGCGGCAACGCGCAGTTTCGGGCTCCCCGAAGCCATACTCGCTGCGGTACTGATTATTTTTCTTTTGCTCAATATTGGCGCGTCAGTTTCGCGTCACTCGATCGATTTCAGCGCGGGCAATCTTCTGGGGAATTTCCTTCTTATGGTTTTCCTGGTGCTTTTTATCGTGACTTTCCTCCAGCTTCGCGGTTTTGACGTTGGCTCGCTAGGCGGGTTTTCCAAAATCGGCTTCCTTCGCGCCCTGAGCACTGGAGCGATCCTGCTGTTCTTTGCTTATCCATTGATACTATGGGCCGACGTCATTACGCAGCGGCTTTTCGGAGGCGGTTCGAGCAGGCAAAACATCGTCGAGTTTTTCAGCGGTTCGCGCACGATCGAGCAGCGAATCATGATCATCGTTTTCGCAATAGCAATCGCACCCGTAATTGAGGAATTTCTGTTTCGATTTTTCCTCTACAATGTAATCAAACGCTATTTTGGCCGCCTCTTTGGTGTAACGTTCAGTGCGCTGCTGTTCGCCGCAGCGCACGCACACTTTCCTTCGTTTGTGCCATTATTCGTACTGGGAAGTTGTTTCGCGATCGCTTACGAATGGAGCGGTTCCCTTCTTGTCGCGATGACAATGCATTCGCTCTTCAATTCACTCACCCTGACCGCCCTTGCGTTTCCGGAGATTTTTTCTCCATGAAACTCGGGGATCTGGGCGAAGACCGTTTGCTCGACCTGCTTTTGCGTTGTCTTTCACTCAAAAACGCAGTTGTCGTTGGCCCCGGCGACGACTGCGCTGTGGTGGAAATGCACGATCGCCGCAAACTTCTCGTGCTCAAGAGTGATTGCGTTGTCGAAGGCGTGCATTTTTTGCAGGGAACAAACGCATTGGATGTTGGATGGAAAGCAATGATGCGTCCGCTCAGCGATTTTGCCGCGACCTCAGCCGTGCCTCAATTTGCTCTAGTCACGCTTATGGCCCCAGAACAAACGGAGGTCGCGTGGGTAAAAGGACTTTATCGCGGCCTGCGCCGGGCCGCAAAACTGTTCGAAGTCGGCATAGTCGGCGGCGAAACAAGCAGCACACCAGGGCCGATTGCCGTTTCTACGAGCGTGGTTGGATTCGTTGAAAGAGACCGCCGCGTATCGCGCCGGGGCGGCAAGGCGGGCGATGATCTTTTCGTTACCGGCCGACTCGGGGGCGCCCTGAAACGAAAGCATCTGCGATTCATCCCCCGGATTGTGGAGTCGCGCTGGCTTACGAAAAATTTCTCGATCCACGCGATGATGGATTTAAGCGATGGACTGGGCGCCGATCTTCCCCGTCTGGTGCGCGCCAGCAACGTCGGATTCAAGATCGAGATGGAGAAGTTGCCGCTCACACGTGGCGCAACGATGAATGACGCAATTTCGGAAGGCGAAGATTACGAATTGTTATTCGCTATGTCACGAAGTGATCGCATTCGATTGCAGCAACGCTGGACAAAAAAATTCCCCAACCTGCCACTGACACGAATTGGTTCCCTCTCTCAACTCTCAACTAAGGACTATCAACTTCTGCCCCGTGGCTACGTTCATTTCCAACAGTCCAGCTGACACGGAGGCGATTGGGCGCCAATTTGCCAAAGACCTCGAGACAGGGTCGGTCTTGGCTCTCAAGGGAGACGTGGGAAGCGGTAAAACGATGTTCGTCAAAGGTCTCGTGGCGGGTTTGGGAAGCGGCTCCGATGTGACGAGCCCCACCTTCACTATCCTGCATGAATATCGAGGAGGGCGATTGCCTGTTTACCATTTCGATTTTTTTCGCCTGGAAAATCGGAAATCCGTCGAGCGACTTGGCTTAGATGATTACTTCTTTGGCGACGGTATTTCAGTGATCGAATGGGCCGACTGCTTCCCCGAATTTATTCCTCAACAAGCGCGCTGGATTTTGTTTGAGATAAAATCGGAAAATCAGCGGGGGATTACGTTCGAATGAAAATTCTCGCTCTCGAACTTTCCACCGCGCGCGGCAGTCTTGCATTGCTAGATGACGATGATGTCGAGCTTGCCCGTGAATGGCCTAACGAACGGAAAAATTCCGGAGCCTTGTTCGAAAATCTCGATGCTGTAACGAAAAAATTTGGCGCGCCGGAGACGATCATTGTCGGGCTTGGCCCGGGCTCCTACGCCGGTACCCGCATTGCCATTTCGGCGGCAATCGGATTGGAATTGTCTTCAGGCGCGCGACTGATCGGTTTTCCGTCAGTCTGCGCCGTGGAATGCGATGCGCACGAATACTGCGTGATTGGTGATGCTCGCAGGAAATCGTTTTTCTTCGCGCGCATCCGCGGGCAAGAACTGGTGGAAGGCCCGACGCTTTACTCCGAGTCAGAAATGAAGGCAAAGCTCGAAACGCTTGAGCCAACCGTGCCGAGCTTCTCTTCGGAGTTGCTCCCGCAATTTGACCGCGCCGTGGTTAGCTATCCCTCGGCTCTCGTGTTGGCCAGAGTTGCACAAGAGTCCCAACACGGCTTTCATTTTCCGCCACTGGAGCCGATTTATTTGCGGGAGCCGCACATCACCATGCCAAAATGAAAGAAACTTATCGTTGTTGGGCTGAAATCGACCGTGACGCGTTGCGGCACAATGCAAAAGTTGTGCGGCAACGGATCGGGTCCGCCGACATGCTCGCCGTGGTGAAAGCCAATGCTTACGGTCACGGGTTACTCGGCGTGGCGCAAACGTTGGCCGATGACGCGCAACTATTCGGCGTCGCCAATCTGGAAGAGGCACTCGCCCTGCGCGCATCACTCCCCCATCCCATCGTTATTCTCGGCCCGGCAACTCCTGAGGAAAGATCCATCATCGCCCAGCGCGGATTTATTCCCACGATCTCCAGTCTCGAAGAAGCGCAAGCGTTCGATCAATTGGGGCCGGTGGCAATCAATTTCAAGATCGACACCGGAATGGGGCGAATGGGCGTAGTGGAAAACGAAGCGCGCGAGGTTTTCAAACGCGTGGCGGAGTTGTCGAAGATCGACATTCACAGCGTCTCGACCCACATGCCGGTCTCGAACGAAGACGCGAAATTCACGCGCGGCCAGCTCGTTCGATTTCGAAGAATCATCGAGCGGATTCGCGCTGAAGTTCCGGGAAGTTACAGAGCGCATGTCTTGCAAAGCGCAGGCACACTCGCGTTCAATCCGCCGACGCTCGATATCGTGCGCGCCGGCATCATGCTTTATGGGATTTCGCCCCTACCGGAATTTCAGAAACTGCTCAAGCCAGTGATGACATGGAAAACGCGAATTGTCCTGGTGCGCGACATGCCGAAAGGGAGCTCCATCAGTTATGGCCGCACGTTTATCACTCCCCGAAAAATGCGGATCGCCACCTTGTCGGCCGGTTACGCTGACGGCTATCCATGGCATCTTTCCAACCGAGATGCCGCCGTCCTGGTGCGCGGGCATCGTTGCGCCCTTATTGGCCGGGTAACGATGGATTTGATGATGATCGACGTGAGCAACATCGATAATGTGCAAGTCGGCGACGAAGTTGTTCTTATTGGGCGCGACGGAAGCGAGGAAATTTCCGCCGTGGAACTCGCTGAAAAGGCCGGAACAATTACATGGGAGATCATTACCCGGATTGGCGCGCGGGTGCGGCGAGTTTATGTTTGATCGCTGATGTTCCAAATCATCTTTAATGAATTGAGCGCTGCTGAAATCTCGTCGCTGCCGAAGAAATTGCAGCTCGAGTTACTGGCCCAGTTTCAAATATTGCCCGAGGACCTGGATCATCTCGACTCGGAACGGTTCGGCGTCATAGAACGCGAGGGAAAAAAATTGTATCGCTACCGCGCGAAAGATTACCGGATTTATTTCGCGAAGACCGACGAAGGCATCAAGGTCCACCGCGTGTTACACAAAAACACGTTCCGCGATTTTCTTTTTCGGAGCAAATTGCCGATATCCGAAGACGCGCAACTGGGCGAGACGCACGAGTTCTGGAAGCTGATCGAGGAAGGCGAGAAGACGCGGAAAGCGCTGTAGCCGCTTCGCTGTGCGAAGCGCGGCGCTGAGGTCTTTGCAAGCGGCGCAAGCGCGTGTCACAGAGACGCAGCTACAGAGGACGCGAGGTGCGCGGCCCTATTTCATCAACAGCACCGAGCGGCTGCGCTTGATCTCGCGCGTGATTTTGCGGTGCATATATGCCGGCATGCCGGTCACGCGGCGGGGAAGGATTTTGCCGCTTTCGCTGACGAACCTTTTCAGGAGATCGGGGTTCTTGTAATCGATTGCTTCGATGGCGATATCGATCCGGCGCCGCGGCATGGGGCGATTGGCGCGACGGAATGCGGAGCGGCGTTTGGGCGTTTTTGGCTGCATCAATGATTACTTGGTCTCGCGGTGCAACGTGTGTCGCCGCAAAAATGGATTGTATTTCTTTTTCTCGAGCCGATTCGGCGTGCGCGGACTTTTTTTGTTGCGCGTGGTCATGTAGCGCGAAGGCGGTTTGCCTAACGCTTTGGCCTCGGTGCATTCAAGAGTGACAATTTCCTGAGCCATCCGTTACTCCTTCACTTCCGCTGGCGTGACTTCCTCCTCCTCGCGCTCGCCGGTTTCCTCCTCAGTCAGACCGAACAAAGAAGTGACCGATTGACGGACCCGGGACGCTTTACTTTGTTTTTCCAACTGCGACTGGCATTCAACCGTGAAACGCGCGAACGGGATTGCTTCGAGTCGCGCACGCGGGATTGATTTGCCGGACATCTCGCATTTTCCGTAGGTCCCCAGCTCGATGCGCTTGAGCGCCTCATCGATTTCATAAAGCGCGTCCTGCTCCTGCGAAAGCAAACTCAACGCAAAATCGCGATCGTAAGCATCGGACCCGGCGTCGGCCTGGTGCATGCCAAAGGCAGAAGCTTCGCTGCCTTCAGCGCGAGAGCGAAGAGTGCCCTGGGCCACACCGGCCATGGAATCCACCATGGCGTCGCGAAGCTGCAGAAGTTTTTCTTTCTGCTTGCGGACGAACGGATCGAGTCTCTTTTCGCGGTTGTTCAGGCCGAGCAGCACCGCCGCGGGCGACTTCGTAGTTTGCCGTCTGGTTTTCGGCGAACGTCGCGCAGGCTTCGTGCGCCGCGCACTCTTGACTATGCGGGTCTTTTTGGCGTGAACCTTGCGCGCCGCTCGCGGCTTCCGAGCAGCTGATTTCTTTGCAGAACTCTTCTTTTTGGTTGGTTTTGCCATAGCTGTAAGCGCCCTCTAATCGCCTGGCGCCGGGAAAATGGACGCTTAATTAAGAACATTTCGTCAAGCGCGCAAGCGGATTCGGTCAAAAATTAGCGGCGAATATGTAGCTAGGGTCGGTGGGCTGTGCCGACTCCCGCGCCTGCGCGATGCCTACAATTCACGAACTCGCGCTTGAGTAATGCCGCAGAGCAAATCTCCAGAAGACTCGGGACAGCCAAAACACAATCGTCGATGCCACAACCAGGTGAAGCATCAGGGGGAACGGTTGTCCAAACGATTTGATGAGCAGTCGCGCAGGAATATTCGCAATGATGACCACCGGAATGATCCAGCCAAAAATCAGGCGGAAAATCCGAGGGAAAATCACGTCCGGATACCGCGCAATATTCAGGAAGTTGAAATAACCATAGACCAGACCCTGCGCACGGACGATCCAGAAACTCACCGCTGCCAGGCCAAGCATGATGGAATAATGCACGGCAACGCCGAATCCAAGCGCAGCCAGATAAAGCAAGATCGACGTCGGATTGGGCACGACCCCAAGCTGTGATAGCGAGACGCAAACCACCACACCGCCAAGCGCGGCATTCACGATGCTGTCGAGCGCGAATTGTTTGGTGGAGACGGCAAACTGGCTGTCGATTGGTAAGACCAGCAGCGAATCCAGCTTTCCTGTGCGTACCAGTTCGGGAATGTTTGCCACGTTGACAAAAAAGAAGGCTTGGAAGAGTTGCGCGATGATTTGGTGCGTGCCGACCAGCAGCACCACTTCCCACTTCGTCCAATCCCCGATGTGATCGACGTTTCCAAAGATGATGCTGAAGAAAACGATTTGCCCGCAGAACCACAAAATTTCCACCACCATCCACAACAAAAAATTCGCCTTGAAACTCATCTCGCGAATGAGCGAGTTGCGCAGCATGATGGAGTAGATTTCGATGTAACGGCGCATCGCTTACTCCTGTCTCTTACTTATAGACGCAGTCAACCGCTGCTTAAATGAAACGTTTCGTCCCCTGGCTCATCGCTATTATCGCGCTATTATTTGTCGCGCTCGTTGTCCGGCAATGCCGCAACGGCGGCGCTGCAAATTATCAGACTACAACGGTTACGCGCGGGCCAATTACGCAGGCGGTTACCGCAACCGGAACACTCAATCCCGTGGTCAACGTGCAGGTAGGCAGCCAGGTCTCTGGGAACATCGCGAAGTTGTTCGCGGATTTTAATTCGCAGGTGAAAGCCGGCCAGGTCGTGGCGCAAATTGATCCGGCTCTTTTTCAGGCCACGGTCACTCAGGCCGAGGGCGATCTTGCCAGCGCGCAGGCTGCGCTCGAGCTCGCTAGGGTAAACGCAAAGCGCACGCAGGAGCTGTTTGCCCGGAAAACCTCCTCTCAGGCGGACTTGGACCAGGCGCTGGCAAATCTTCATCAAGCCGAAGCCAACGTAAAAATCAAACAAGGCGCGCTGGACAAAGCGAAGGCGGACCTCGAGCACTGCACGATCACATCGCCCATCGATGGCGTCGTGATCTCGCGCAATGTGGACGTCGGCCAGACCGTCGCGGCCAGTTTGCAGGCGCCAGTGATTTTCCAAATCGCAAATGATCTCACAAAAATGCAGATTGACTCGAATGTGGCTGAGGCGGACGTCGGCGTCGTGGATGTGGGGCAGGACGTCGATTTCACAGTGGACGCTTTTCCGATGCGCACGTTTCACGGCAAAGTTGTGCAAGTGCGCAACGCGCCGATTACTGTGCAGAACGTCGTGACTTACGACACGGTCATCGGTGTAAGCAATCCGGATTTGAAATTGAAACCAGGCATGACGGCCAACGTTTCAATTATCGTCGCGCATAAGGACAACGTGCTCCAAATCAAGAACGCCGCGCTGCGTTACCGGCCGGCAGATGCGACATCGGGAGAAATGGGATCGAGATCGCCGGCGCCGGCAGGCTCCCGAGGCGGCGCAGGGCGCGAGCGCCGAACCGGCGAGCGGACAGTCTATGTTTTGCCCGGTGGCCAACCGAAACCGGTTCAGATCAAAACAGGAATCAGCGACGGCGTATTGACCGAAGTCGTTGAAGGCTTAAAAGAAGGCGATCGCGTTGTGACCGCCGAATTGTCATCAAAATCCGCAGCGCCATCAACGCCGGCCAACCCATTCTCCGGCGGCCAACGCCGGTTCCCATAGCCTGTCATGTCGAGCGAAGTCGAGACATCTCTGGATATTTCTGTCGAGATCAACACGAAGATTCAGAAGAAGAGGAAAAGTTTGGGATGAACAACGGCGCGCTGGTCAGACTCATCGATGTGCACAAAGTCTATCGCACCGGCGAAATGGAAGTGCCCGCCGTCCGCGGCGTGTCGCTTGAGATCAAACGCGGCGAATTTGTCGCGCTCATGGGCGCGAGCGGTTCCGGAAAATCGACGCTCATGAATATCCTGGGCTGTCTCGACCGGCCGACTTCCGGCAGTTATTTGCTGGATGATGCCGATGTTTCTGGATTAAATCGCGATCAGCTCGCCGATATTCGGAATCGCAAAATCGGCTTTGTTTTCCAGAATTTTAATCTGCTTCCCCGCACCTCCGCGCGCGAGAATGCCGAGCTGCCGCTGGTTTACAACACACAGCGCTTGTCACATGCACAGCTTCGCGAAAGAGCCGATCGCGTGCTTGCAGCAGTCGGACTCGCCGGTCGCGAGGACCATCATCCCAGCCAGCTCTCCGGCGGCCAGCAGCAGCGTGTGGCCATTGCGCGCGCGTTGATCAACGATCCCGAGATGTTGCTCGCCGATGAGCCGACCGGCAACCTCGACAGCCGAACCAGTGTCGAGATCATGGGAATTTTTCAGCACCTCAACAAGCGCGGAATCACGATCATCATGGTGACGCACGAGCAGGAGATCGCCACCTACGCGCGGCGCAATGTCATGATGCGGGACGGGATGATCCTGGATGATCATGCGGTTTCACAGCGCTCGGACGCGGCCGCACAGCTTCAAAAACTGGGAACCGATGTAACAATGTAACGCTTGTGACGATTTAACGAATCAGATGCGAATCGCCCCTACATTTAATGTCGCCTACCGCGCGTTGCGCCGAAACAAAATGCGTTCGGTGCTTACCGCGCTCGGTATTATCATCGGTGTTGGCGCTGTCATTGCCATGGTCGGCATCGGCAACGGCGCCAAGGCGCAGGTGGAAGCGCAGATCGCCAGCCTCGGAGAAAATGTAATCCTGATCTTTTCGGGGAGCACTACCTCGAGCGGCATTCGCACCGGCTGGGGCGGCGCCGGCACGTTGAAGATCGAAGACGCGGAAGCAATTCGGCGCGAAGTGCCCGGTGTCATCGGCGTCAGTGAGGAAGTCGTTTCGACGACACAGGTCGCAGCCGGAAATCAAAACTGGTTCACCCGGATATTCGGCGAGTCGGCAGATTATTTTGACATTCGCCAATGGCCGCTGGCGGACGGCGCACCGTTTACAGCGCAGGACGTCCGCGGCGCGAACAAGGTTTGCGTGATTGGCCGCACCACCGCGACACAGATTTACGGCAATGAAAATCCAATCGGGCAGATTTTGCGGATCAAAAATGTGCCGTTCACGATCACGGGCGTGCTCACGCCAAAAGGGTTGAGCCCGCAGGGCGTCGATCAGGACGATATCGTCGTCATGCCGTATACCAGCGCGATGAAACGGGTGATCGGCGGCACAAACTTGCGCAACATTAATGTGCAAATCGGCGATCCGGGTCAGATCGCAGCAGCGCAACAGCAAATCATCACGTTACTTCGACAAAGGCATAACATCCGGCCCGGGCGCGATGACGATTTCACCGTGCGCACGCAACAGGAAATCGCCGAAGCCGCTACCGCCACTTCACGGGTGATGACCGTCCTACTCGGCGCAATCGCCGGCGTATCTCTGGTGGTGGGCGGAATCGGCATCATGAACATCATGCTCGTGAGCGTGACCGAGCGGACACGGGAGATCGGTGTGCGCATGGCCGTCGGCGCGCACGGCACCGACATTCTCACGCAGTTTCTGATTGAAGCTGTAACGCTGAGTTCGGTTGGCGGCGTCATCGGGATCATCTGCGGGATTGGCGTATCGGCGCTCCTATCGATCTACGCTCATTGGCCCACGTTGATCTCAATCGGTTCGATCGCCATCGCATTTTTGTTCAGCGCAGCCGTGGGCGTTTTCTTCGGATTTTATCCGGCGCGCAAAGCCGCCGCCCTCGATCCGATCGAAGCGCTGCGCTACGAGTAGAATCATCTACAGATTTCGCAGATTTCCGCAGATTTTCAGAAGCAGGGATTTTAGAGGCCCCGTACTTATCGTACGATCTGACCTTGTGGCCCGTCGGAAATTTGCACCGAAAAGCCGGCCGCATCCGCCTTCGCACACCTACGGCGCGGCAGGCAGCGGAGTGGCTACAGATCAGCGATCCGAGATCGCCGCTACAAAAAATAACCTCGATCAGGAATTCAAAATAATCTGCGTCAATCTGCGAAATCTGTGAATAAATTCAGGAAATGGCCGGACATGCAGGCTTCGAAAAACTCGTAGCAGAGGCAAGAAAGAGTATCACCGAGATCTCGCCCCAGGACGCGGCTACCAAATCAAAAGGCGGTGAAGCAGTGATCGTGGACGTGCGTGAAAAAGACGAATGGGATGAAGAACACATTCCTGATGCGATTCATCTCAGCCGCGGCACGATCGAACTCGACATCGAAGAAAAAATTCCAGACTTGAATCAAACGATCATTACCCATTGCGGCGGCGGCGGCCGTTCCGCGCTTGCTGCCGAAAGTTTGCAAAAGATGGGTTACAAAAACGTCCGATCCATGGCCGGCGGCTTCAAAGCATGGAAAGCCGCCGGACTGCCGACGATTAAATAACCGGATTATCAGCCGAGCATAACCGGCATCGGCCAGCCAGCGGGAGCGTTGTATTCGTATCGCGCGACCGCTAAATTGGCGCACAACCGACACAGCATGAGTTCCCTAGATTTTTATAACATGGAAGAGCTTCTCACGGACGAGGAATGCGCAACGCGCGATCAGGCGAGGCGTTTTGTGCAGGACGAGGCATTGCGTGAGATCGTTCCATGCCATCGCGCGGGCAAGTTCCCGGAACATCTCACGCCGCGCATGGGCGCGCTGGGGTTTTACGCGCTCACTGGCATCGGTGCAGGGCGCGCTCGCAATACAAGCGATTCACTCCTTCGGCTCGCCCGAGCAACAGGCGCGCTGGTTACCTGGATTGGTGAAGGGCGAACTGGTCGGTTGTTTTGCGCTAACGGAACACGGCCACGGCTCGGATCCAGGCGGGATGGAAGCCCGCGCCACGCGCGACGGCGACTATTACATTTTAAACGGCAGCAAATGCTGGATCGGGAACGCGTCGATCGCAGACGTCAAGGTTGTCTGGGCAAAGGATGGCGACGGGCGCGTGGGCGGATTCGTCGTGGAAAAGGACGCGCCCGGATTTCGCGCGCAGGACATCGAGGGGAAATTTAGTCTGCGTATGTCGCGCACGTCGGAATGCTGGTTTGAAGACTGCCGCATACCTGCGGAGAACCGTCTGCCAAAGGCATCCGGGCTCGGCGCGGCGTTGTCGTGTCTGTCGTATGCGCGCACAGGGATTGCGTGGGGAGTCATTGGCGCGGCGATTGATTGCTACGAAACCGCGCTGGCTTACGCCAAATCGCGAGAGCAATTTGGCCGTCCGATTGCCGGTTTCCAATTGGTGCAGCAAAAACTTGTCTGGATGGCCCAGGAGATTACGAAGGCGCAATTGCTGGCGTTGCGTCTCACCCGCCTGATGGAGGCGGGCTCGGCGCGGTCTGCGCAGATTTCGCTGGCGAAACGCAACAATGTGTGGATGGCGCTGCGATGCGCGCGCAAGGCGCGTGACATCCTCGGCGCCGCAGGCATCACAGATCGATACTCCGTTATCCGGCATCTCATGAACCTTGAAACCGTCTCGACGTACGAAGGCACGCACGACATTCACACACTGATCGTGGGTCGCGACATTACGGGAATTGATGCGTTTGCTGGGTGAATTGAAAAGGGTGTCATCCTGAGCCGCCCGTTCGACTCACTTCGTTCGCTAAGGACAGGCTCCGACGGCGAAGGATCTCATGACAGGTTTAGGAAGTAGGCGAGGTCCCTCGCTTCGCTCGGGATGACAGAGCAGAGGGATTAGTTAGATTAAAGTATGAGCGAGTCAGTTTACATTCTCGGCGGCGGGCGCACGGATTTTAAGCGCAACCTGAAAAAGGAAGGGAAAACGATCCGGCACATCATCATCGAGGCGGGCAAAAAGGCGATCGACGACGCGAAGATTGACCCGGCGGAAATTCAGGCGGGCGCGGTTGGCAATTTCAATGCAGGGCAGTTCACGAAACAGTTGCAGCTCGGCGCGTTTATCCCGGAGATCGATCCGAAATTGCGCGGGATTCCCACGATGCACACTGAAGCGGCGTGCGCGTCTGGCGCGCTTTCAGTGCTGCTCGGGGCGGAATGGATCATAGGCGGGTTTTACGACGGCGTGCTGGTGGTCGGCGCAGAACAGCAGAAGACAATGTCGTCACTCGATGGATCCGATGTGCTTGGAGCCGCAGCCGATTATCACAACGAAAAGCCGGAGTATGGCGATTTCATGTTTCCGAAATTGTTCGGACGCATCGCGCAAATTTACATCGAGAAATATGGCGCGACGGAAGCTGACCTCGCGCGAGTCGCATGGAAAAATTATGCGCACGCCAAGTTGAATCCTCTGGCACAAATGCGTGACGCCGATCTTACGTTCGATTGCGCATCGCAAGTCTCCGATAAGAATCCGAGCGTCGCGCCGCCTCTGAAAGTTTCCGATTGTTCTCAAATCACCGACGGCGCTGCATCAGTGGTCCTGGTTTCAGGAAAGTATCTGGACAAAATCGGCCGCGACCGGAGCAAGACACCCCGACTGCTCGGCTACGGCCACACGACTGACTATTTGCCGCTCGACAAAAAGGATGCGCCAACGTTCTCGACCGCACGAAAGGCGGCGGAGAAAGCCTTTCGCATGGCAAACCTTACGCCGCGCGATCTGCAAGGTGCCGAGGTGCACGATTGCTTTTCCATCACTGAAATCGTCGCCTATGAAATTCTCGGGCTCGCCGAGCCGGGCAAAGGCGTCGAACTTGTGAAAAGCGGCGCGACGACGCTGCCACAGGTGCGCCCGGAAAAATCCAAGGCGCGATTCGAAATTCCGGTCAATGCCGGGGGCGGCTTGATTGGCGACGGTCACCCCGTAGGCGCGACCGGTGTTCGCCAGGTGTTCGAAGCCTATCAGCAGCTCACGGGACAGGCCGGCGCTCGTCAGATTGAGAACGTGAAAAGATTTCTCACGTTCAACATGGGCGGCAGCCTGACGACTTCGGTGGCTATGCTTTGGGGTCGCGGCTGATTCCGCGACGACAGGCTGCTTGGGAAAATCGAGAGCCGCCGCTCCCAAAGCAACGCGAGGACTTTAGAGTTCCTAAGTCCAAAATGCGAGCCACGCACGTTTCTATTGATGTGACCTCGCTCGCAATTGAAGAGCTTCCCGCAGTGATAAAGGAAGACGTAGAAGACTATCTTGAGAACCATCCGCGCACCCCGGCCGCACGGCTGCGCCCCAGAATGGGAATGGTTGGCGACCTCTGGCTTTGCTTTATCGGGCCGAAGCTGCGAACAGGCACCAGTGGACTGGGACAGACGCCCCGTGACGCACTGGAAGATTTTAACCGGCACTTCATGGAACCGCTTATTTCGTCAAACGGCTCAGAACCACATTAGGTCACGGATTTAACGGCTTCGCGATTTCGGCGATTCACGATTCACATGAAAGTTCCCTTCACGCTCGGGGAGGTTGGTCACTTTGGTCTAGCCGTGCACGACCCGAAGAAGAGCGCGAAGTGGTTCGAGAGCGCGCTGGGATTGCGCGAGGAATTCGATTTCGAAAATGGCGTCGCCGTTGGCAACGACTACGTCACCATCGCGTTGTTCAAAGGAAAACCATCGCCTGAAACGATCGATCATATGTCGTTCCATTTGCCAGACATGACGGCGCTGCGAAAAGCGCTCGCGCATTTGAAGAGTATCGGCGCCGATATCGAAGATCCCGGAGATGAAATTGGTCCGGAAGGTCCGGGATCGAAAAACATGGGCCTTTGGTTCCACGATTCCGACGGTTACCGCTGGGAGTTAAGCGTGCTCGGCGGAAAATAGCTTACAGCTTCCTTGGCGCTTGCATTGAAGCCGGAACTCCGTTGTGCGCTGCGCACTCAAAAGTGCCTCCGTTGACGCGATATTTGAGGGCCTTAGCCTTTTTCAACGAAAATGATCACTGCATCAGAAAAAGGGAACGGGAAAGAGTTCGTCTCGCACGCGCCAGGTTATTGGTCCCGCGACGGCGGGACGCCAGAACTCTGGAACGATTGGAAATGGCAGCTTAAGAACAGAGTCACGTCCCTTGCTCACCTCGAAAACCACTTGGAGCTGAGCGATGAGGAGCGCAGCGGCGTTTTGCTGTCGGGCGACAAACTCGCGCTGGCGATCACGCCGCATTTTTTCAACCTTGTACCGCGCGACAACCAGGAGGACCCGATCCGGCGTCAGGTTATTCCGCGGATTGAAGAGACCTGGATGTCCCAGTACGACATGGCCGATCCGTGCGGCGAGGATTCGCACATGCCGGTGCCGGGATTAGTTCACCGTTATCCAGACCGCGTCCTGTTTTTGGTGACGGATCGTTGCGCGAGTTACTGCCGCTATTGCACCCGGAGTCGAGTGGTAAGCGGCGTCGGCGAACAGGAGTTGCACACAAATTTCCAGGAAGCGTTCCGCTATCTCGAAGCGCACACGGAGGTGCGCGACGTGCTTTTAAGCGGTGGCGACGCTCTTATTTTTAGCGACGACAAGCTCGACAAGCTGCTTTCACGTTTGCGAGCGATCCCGCACATTGAGTTCCTCCGCATCGGCACGCGGGTGCCGATTTTCCTGCCGCAACGCATCACGCCGCAGCTTTGCGCGATGCTGGCGAAACATCATCCGCTCTGGATGAGCGTGCATGTCAATCATCCGCGCGAGCTAACGATCGAAGTGAAAGAAGCGCTCGAACGTTTGGCCAACGCCGGCATCCCGCTCGGCAACCAAAGCGTGTTGCTCGCCGACGTAAACGACGATCTCGAGACGATGAAAACGCTCGTTCACAAACTGCTCATGTGCCGCGTCCGGCCGTATTACATTTACCAGTGCGACTTGATCAACGGCTCATCGCACCTGCGCACGTCGGTGGCGAAAGGGATCGAGATCATCGAAGGATTGCGCGGCCACACCACCGGTTACGCCGTTCCACAATATGTCATCGACGCTCCCGGCGGCGGCGGCAAAGTGCCGATTAATCCGGGCTACATCCTTTATCACGACAACGAAAAAATTGTGATCCGCAATTATGAAGGCAAAATCTTTGAGTACCCGGAGACCGGAAACGCGAACATCCAGTTCGCGCCTCAGCGCGAGTACCACGACGAGTATCTCTATTCGTGATGCGCTGTTCTTCCGAGCGAAGTCGAAAATGGAGCGCTTGGAAAGCCGCGACGTGGACGGGCAGGCCGAGAGGTTGAGCGAACGGGTGTGAGCGAATCAAATCCCTCCCAATTAACCAAGGGAGATGTCTCGCCGTTGCGGTTACTGTGCCGCGTCTTGAAAGTGCCTCTCTTGTAATTTCTTTTCTTTTCGGACGTTGCGTAAATTTTGTGTAAATTTTAGGCTTGCGTATTAAAGAGAGCGGCGTGTAAAGTCCCCACCTTCGCTATCTCAACCAGTTTTCACCCTATGAACCAACGTCTAATCTCGGAAATTGGCCGCACTCAGCGGCTTGAAATTGTCAACTCACTCAAGCGCACCAGGGGAATGTCAGTCAACGAGCTCGTGGAAAGAATGAACATGAGCTACATGGGAATCAAGCAGCATTGCATCACCCTTCACCGCGACGGTTATCTGGACACCTGGCGTCGCCCCCAAAGAATGGGCCGGCCGGAGATGGTCTATCGGCTTACCCGCCGGAGCCATGATCTTTTTCAGGCCGACAGTCATCAATTCACTCTGGACCTGTTGAAATCGGCCCAGGAAATCTACGGACCAAACGCGCCGGAGAAGCTCCTTTACAGCATTTTCAAAAAGAAGACCGCGGCGATCAAAGCCAAGGCGAAGGGAGACACGGTAGCGGAACGCGCGAAGTGGCTCGCGCATGTCCGTGATGGAGAAGGCTACATGGCCCAGTTCATCAACAACAAAGACGACGGCGGTCCCCGCATTCTTGAGTGTCATTCCCCTATCCTGAATCTTCTGGAGCGTTACCCGATCATTGGGCGGTTCGAGCAGGACATCTTCGAAGCCGTCCTGGGCACACGCGTGCGCCGCGAAGTGATTCGCAACTCGGGTCTATACGAGTGCGCGTTTCAGTTCGCGCTTTAAGTAAATCGCGTCCTAGCGCGCTTCCGCATAGCGGGTGCGAGGGTCACGCGCTCCAAAATCTCCGGATGGGCCGACTGATTTGTTCTTTCGCTCCCTGTGAATCTCGGTTGATTGATCGTCCATGGCTGGGGCGTTTCCATCCGTTGTCATCGAGAACCTGCAGCCGCTAATCGAGGGCGGGCGTTACCCGATAAAGCGAATCGTTGGCGAAGATCTCGCCGTGGAGGCGGACATTTTTAAGGATGGACACGACGTGGTGGCGGCCGTTCTGAAGTGGCGGGTTCTCGGGAAACGCGAATGGCGAGAAACGCCCATGACTTTCGTCGATAACGATCGCTGGCGCGGGGTTTGCACGCTCTATGACGAGGCCGTTCACGAATACACGGTCGAAGCGTGGACAGATACTTTTCGCAGTTGGCAAAGCGAGTTCGCTAAAAAATTTGAGGGCGGCATTTCTGATCTGCGAAGCGAAGCCTTGGAAGGCGCGGTTTTGGTGGAAGCTGCCGCCAGGCGCGCTCGCGATCGAGCGGACGCGGTACGATTGCGCGAATTTTCCGAGCAAATCTCGACGGCGGCCAATTCAGAAATCTACGCCATCGCCCAATCCGGCGAGCTGGAGGTGCTGATGGCGACGTATCCCGATCGCTCCGCGGCAGCGCGATATGCCCCCGCTCCTCGGGTCGTGGTCGATCGCCAGGCGGCATTGTTCGGAGCGTGGTACGAGTTTTTTCCGCGATCAGCAGAAGGCCGCGGCGACCGAGGAGCCGGGCGATCCGGGCGTGCCGTGGGCGATCGGCGGCGAGGCCGGCGGTCACAACGCAGTCGAGCCTTCGCTCGGGACGCTGGCCGATTTCGACTGGCTTCAAAAACAGGTACGCAAACGCGGAATGGAAATCGCCCTCGACTTTGCGCTGAACTGCTCGCCCGATCATCCTTACGTCAAGGAGCACCCCGAGTGGTTCTACAAACGGCCGGATGGCACGATCAAATACGCCGAGAATCCGCCGAAAAAGTACGAAGATATTTATCCATTAAATTTTCGGTGCGAAAACTGGCGTGAGCTCTGGGCCGAGATTAAAAGCATCGTGCTGTTTTGGGCCGAGCACGGGGTGCGCATCTTTCGGGTGGACAACCCGCACACGAAGCCAGTCGCGTTCTGGGAATATTTGATCACAGGCGTTCGCGAGAAATATCCCGACACAATTTTTCTCTCCGAGGCGTTCACCCGGCCAAAGATGATGAAAGCGCTGGCCAAAGCAGGTTTTAATCAGAGCTACACCTACTTCACGTGGCGAAACTCGAAGCGCGAGCTCATCGAATATTTTACGGAACTGACTCAAACGGAAATGAGCGAATATTTTCGCCCCAACCTCTGGCCAAACACGCCCGACATCTTGCCGTTTGTCCTTCAGGAGGGCGGGCGCCCGGCGTTCATGATTCGGGTGCTTCTGGCGGCGACGCTTTCGCCGCTTTACGGCATCTACAGCGGCTACGAGTTATGTGAGAACAAGGCATTGCCCGGTCGCGAGGAGTATCTCGATTCCGAAAAATATCAGTTTAAAGAGCGCGATTGGAACGCGCCGGGAAATATCAAAGACTGGATCGCGCGGATAAATAAAATCCGGAAACAAAACCGCGCCCTGCAGCTGTATACGAACTTGCGATTCTACCACGCTGAAAGCGAGGCCATTCTGTTTTACGGGAGGATGACCGCTGCGCGCGATAACATCATTCTCGTGGTGGTGAATCTCGATCCGCATCGGAAGCAGAATTCGTTCGTCTATGTGCCGATTGAAGAATTTGGGCAGATGGAGAGCGACGAGTATGAGGTGTACGATCTGTTGAACGACGCGCGTTACACATGGCGCGGTCGCCGCAATTACGTCGAGCTCGATCCGGAAATTCAACCGGCGCACATTTTCTTGGTGCGCCGCTGATATAAACGGCACAAGCCGTCTCATAAATGTGCGAGCCCCTGTAGCCACGGCGCTGTGCGCCGTTCTCAAGTCGGGCAGCTCAAAGCTCAGATGCCCCCAGGGGGGCGTGGCTACAGCATTTATGAGTCGATCACGAGCAGGAGCAGGAGATAAAAGGGATTTCAGCGCAAACAAAGGCAGGCTGTTTAGCAACCTGCGGACGTAATTTGTGTTTGATCTGTCAGTTGGTCATTTGCATCCACTGATCGCTCCGCATATCATTACAAAATTTCTGGCATGAAGATTTGGGTTCTGCTGTTGGCCGCGCTGGCGAGCGCGTCTCCTGTGATCGCACAGGAACCGACTCCGCCTCTGGTACCCCAGCACTCGCAGAGCATCATGGAGACGCTCATCAAAGCCGGGCCGGTGATAATTCCACTGTTTCTATTGTCGATCTTTTTCGTTATGCTCATAGTTGTTTACTTGATGACGATTCGGCGCGGAGCCGTCGTTTCGAGTGGTTACATGGCTACGGCAGACGCGCTGTTGCGTAAACGCGACTACCTGGGCTTGCTCGCTGTTTCCAATCGGCATGGGGAAGCCATCGCGCGGGTCGTGCAAAAAATGCTCGATTTCACCACCAAAAATCCGCATGCAGATTTCCAGCTGGTCCGCGAAATCGCAGAGACAGAGGGCACACGAGTGGCGGCAAGTCTGAACAATCGTGTCATTTATCTCGCCGATATCGGAATGATTGCGCCATTGCTGGGGCTGCTGGGCACGGTGTTTGGAATCATTCATTCTTTCGGCGCGTTGGGAGCGGACATCGGATCGGCGCGATACGTGGCACTGTCGCGCGGGATCAGCGAGGCACTGGTCAACACGGCCGCCGGCTTGGCCATCGGCATTCCAGCGATGATGTTTTACGCTTTCTTTCGTGGTAGAGCGCAAAAGCTGATCTCGGAATTGGAAGCTGCTACGACGCACGTCCTAGCTTTGCTTTCGTTGCAGTACGGCAAACGGGCGGAGCGAACTCCTGTGCTGATCGAACAAGAGCTGTAGGCTGGTCAACTTACTAAAACATGAACTTGCGTGGTCACGCGCCGCTGCATCATCCCGGCATCCAACTGGCGCCGTTGGTTGATGTGCTATTGCTGCTCTTGATTTTCTTTCTGCTGACGTGGAACGCGGCCCGCACCGAGAACGAGCTTGATGTTAAGGTGCCAAAAGCGTCCGCTGCGAGAGAGAAAACTGCGCCCATCGGAGACGTTATTGTAAATGTGAAGGCAGACGGCAACGTGGTTGTAAACCGCCGCACTCTAAGCGGTCCCGAACTAAGTGAGCTGCTAAAGAGCCTGGTTCAATTGAACTCCGAGCAAGCGGTAGTGATCCGCGGCGACGAAGCCGGCGCCTACAAAAATATCATCGGCGTATTAAACATTTGCACTGAAGCAGGAATAACCAACGTGGCTTTCGCCACTGCGAAATGAAAATCACGCGCAGCTTAGGAGCCTGTTAAAATACCCAGCCATGCCGCGTTGCTGCCGATTTTTCGTCTTTCCAAGGCGCGAGGAGTGCGCATACCAGCAGCGGTCTGTAATCGACGAGCAACGCCGGAAAGGCGAAAAAGCGGCGCAACCCGGAGGGCGAGAGCGTTTTGGGCTGTCTGGCTGCGTTGCTCGCTCCTCACAGGTCGCCGCGAACATGCTTGTCGCTCGCGCCTTGCCATCCACCCCAAACCGCACTCGCGCGGCGTGACTGGGTATTTCAACAGGCTCCTAGCCAGTCTTCTGGGGCTGGCGATGCTGTTTTGGACCGCAAGCGTCGCCCCTGCTCAGTGGCAGCCTGACGTGCGCCGGGCCCGGCCGGTAGACGAGTCGCCTGTACCGCGCGCGCTCCCTGCGGAAGATTCAATCAAGCGAACGCTTCGGTCCCTGGAGCAAGAATCTTCAGAGCCGCCGGCGCGCGAAACGGAGCGGTCCGATCAACGTCAGCTCGATTACGCGAACGCGCTGTTCACTCGCAAGCTTTACGATCTGGCGGTCCCAGAATATCAAAAATATCTCGACGATTATCCAGGACGTCCTGGCCGGGCGAACGCTTACTTCTCGTTAGGCGAATGTTATCGAAATCTCAATCGCGTTTCCAGCGCTCGCACAAATTTGCAGAAAGTGCTCAATGATTACGGTGACAGCGAATTCGCCGGACCCGCGGCATACGCTCTCGCTGAGATAGCGTTTGCAGAAAAGGATTACGCCACTGCGCTTCCGCTCTTTCATCGTTCTGCTGCGAAATCAAAGGAACCAGCAGTAGCGCTTTCCGCGCGCTATTTCGAAGCGCGTTGCCTGGAGGCCACCGGCCGCAAGGAGGAAGCTGCTGATATTTATGCGCAGGTTGCCGACACCGGAAATCCAAATCCATATCGCGAAGACGCGCGTTTAACGGCAGCATCGATCTTCGCAGCTCGCGGAAGAAAAATCGATGCGCTGAAGCAATACGAAGCGCTCGCGAACGAATCCCAAAAGCCAGCGTTAAGAGCAGAATCGGCTGTGCGCGGCGGGATGATTGCGCTCGAACTTGTTCAGACTGACAAAGGTAAAATTGACAAAGCGATGGCCGATAGGGCCGCTGCTTTATTGCAAAAAGCCCGCACTCTCCCTGAAGCCGGGAAATTCCGGGCTATCGCGCAGGTCGGTTTGCGCAAATTGCAATACCAGACTGGGCAATACACAGAATTGCTGAGGGACTACAAGAAGGACCTAGAGAAACTTCCCGAGGCGGCGCAGGCTGAGGTCTTATTACTCGCGGCAAACAGCGAGCGGCAACTTGGGCACTCAAAGGAGGCAGAAGCGATCTATCGGCAGATTATCGCGAACTATCCGGACCGCGAGGAAGCGAAGGACGCTGCTTACCAGCGGCTGATCAATGTTTATAATTCTGATCCGTCGGCACTAAACGCCGCGGTGGACGAATTCCTGGCAACGAACCCTACAAACGAGCGTGCCGACCAAGCGAAACTGTTAAGAGCCGAAGCGCTCTATAAACAGCAGAATTACACCGATGCAGCGGCAATTTACGGCGAACTGCGCGCGTCCGAGCTTTCTCCGAAGCTGCGCGCCGAAGCGGCCTACAAACTTGGCTTGTGCCACGTGCAGATGAAAAACGTTCCCGGCGTGATCGAAGCTTTTACGTATTACGTGCAGACGTTCCCGGATAGTCCGGAAATGCCAGCTGCTCTGGGTCAGCGAGCCTTGGCGAACGAACAAAGCAAAGACTACAACGCCGCGCTTACGGATTTAAACATAGTCCTTGCCAAATACCCCAAGGCTCGCGAGCGCGAAGCGACCTTGCAATTGAAAGCTCTGATCCTGGGCCAACAGGAAAATACAAAAGGTATGGTCGAAACTTTTCGCCAACTCCTGAAAGAGTTCCCCAAGAGCTCCGTCGCAGCACAGGCACAATACTACATCGGCAAGGCGGCATTCGAGGCAAAGGATTATAAAACAGCGCTGACTGCGCTTAATACTGCGCGCGAACTGAACAAGGAGCAGTACTACAACCTCGCGTCACTTCGAATCATTCTGTGTCAGTTTTATTTGAAAGATCGGCCTGCGCTCACCAAAGAGGTGAACGACTTTATGGCCAACAGTCCGAGCACGAATGTGCCACCAGAAGTTCTGGAGTGGCTCGGAATTGAATATTACAACGAGAAGAATCTCCAAGCCGCGGAAAAATATCTGAGTGCACTTGGAAAGATTGATAATCCCGGCAGCGTTAAACCCGATTTCTTGTTCTATTTGGGAGATGCCGCAACGAAGTTAAAAAATTTGCCCGAAGCCGAGGACGCGTTCGCCAAGTATCTGCTGACGGCGAAAGACCCAGCTGGAAAGGCAAAGGTGTTACTCGCGCTGGGTGGAGTGAAGATCAGCGCGCATAAACCCGACCACGCCCAGAAGATCGCCGAAGAAATCATGACGCTGCAGCCCGAGGGACGCGTAAATGCCGAGGCGCGTTTGCTGGCAGGCGAAGTCCAGTTGGAGCGCGGAAATTTCGATGACGCAGGCAAAGCGTTTAAAGGAGTCGCGCTGCTTTACGACGATCCAGCGATCACTCCCCGCGCACTGGACAGAGCCGCGCTGGCATATCGGCAAGCAGGCAACACCGAGGAAGCGGATCGCCTGTCGCGCGAGTTGCGGGAGCGATATCCGAATTACGCCGGTGGATAAATCCTCGCTTGTACGACTGGTGGATTGTGGCGACCCCCTGGTCGAAGAGATTATTTTGCGGCGGTTACAACGGCGATGCCCCAAGGGCCATCGCCGACTTTGATCCGATTCAATTCCTTGCGCGATTTGAGATCGACGACGGAGACGTCGTTTGATGCGCCGTTTGCGATGTAGAGCTTCGACCCGCCGTGGTCGAGCGCGATTTCCTCAGGCGCGATTTCCGACGGAAATTGTCGTCGCCACGTCGTTCTTCTGCGTGTCGAATAACCGCAACCGCATTTCCGCGACCTGTTGAGACGTAAAGCTCTTTTCCGTCGTTGGACATGGCGGTGCCATCGGCAGCGAGCCCGTTGGCAATTGGATTTTGGACAATAATTCGTGCTACCTCGCATCGATAACAGCCACGTATCCGGCGGCTGAAACTCGGAAGAAACATTGTTGAGCCGCAGGTTTCCGCGCTGATTTTGAGTGACCTGAAAAAAAAGCATCCGGTCGGGCCGAAGTTTTCGAAATTGTCAGCGACAATCTTCGCTGGAGCTTAACAAAGGAAAATCTCATGAAAAAAAATCCCTCTTCGCAGTCCGGTCTCTTTAATCCGCGCGCCTTCGTAGCTTTTACTCTTTGTTGCGTTGGCGCCATGCTGGCTATGGTCAGTTTCGCCGCACCGAAACCCAGGCCCGCCCCGCTCACGTTCGGGCATCCGATCATCAGCGGCATTGGCGGGGTTGGTTTCGAGCAGGGCCTGCGGGTCGATCCTTCAAATGCGAATCGTCTCTACACTAGCGTGCCCGGGTCGCTTTCCTCCGATACTAGCTGGATTTGGCACTCCCTCGACGGCGGTAAGACCTTCAAGTGGGTCGTCGGCGCCACCGCTCTTGAAGGGAAAGTCACCACTTGCTTTGGCGGCGGTGATACCGAAACGGGCGTGGACTCGGCGGGGCATCTCTATTTTGCTGACCTGACGCTCGCAAACTTCAGTACTTCCCGCTCGGACGACCACGGTGCGACCTTCACTTGCAGCAACACCGGCGTTCCGGACGCAGTCGTCGACCGGCAATGGTACGCGTTCGACGGCGACCCGACTAACGGCGGCAGCATCTACCTGACGAATGACGAATTCGCACACGACCCCGCAATGTGCGGCTCACCGACGAACTTCGGTCAGAATGTTCTCGTCATGTATCGTTCGCCGCTGCCAGGCGGGGGGGCGGCTGCTGGGATCCAATTCGGTCCGGCAAATCAAGTCAGCAATCCGCTGGGTTGCGACGAAGGCATCATGGGCAACAACGAGGTGAGCCCTGTGGCAACCACACTGGGTCAGCCTACGGGCGGGGGCCAATTCGCCGTTCTCCCGACACCGGTTAAGCATGTTTTCGTCATCCACGATGATGCGCTCCT
>QHOV01000135.1:0-8312 GCA_003218885.1 Verrucomicrobiota bacterium
GGGCACGGAAGCCGTGCTGACGTTTGCGTGTTCGCTTGGATGGCTGGTAAGTGCGTTTCATAAAACCGGGAAATAGCTCCAGCCCGATTGGAGAGCGGTTACACTAGGAGTGAGCATAACATTGTCAATTGCTCGGCGCGCGGCGACAGTCGATTCTTGATTCGGAGATTGCCACCGAGTCGGACTTTGAGATAAACAATAAAACCGATGAGCGAACATATCGTAATCGAACCAGCGACCGAGGCCGACTTGGACGAGCTGTCGGAAATGCTGGGCGGATTGTTCGCTCAGGAAAGTGATTTTCGGCCGGACAAGGACAAACAGCTTCGCGGTTTGCGGCTCATTTTCGAACAGCCCAGCCGCGGGCGCGTTTTCGTGCTGCGACACGACGGCGCGATTGTGGGCATGATCAATTTGCTTTTTACCATCAGCACAGCCGAAGGCGGCTTCGTGATGCTGTTGGAGGACCTGGTCGTCCATAAACAATACCAGGGCAAGGGCTACGGCTCAAAGCTTCTCCAGTACGCCATCGATTTCGCGAAACAGAAAAACTTTCTCCGCATCACCTTGCTGACCGATCGCCCGGAAAACGTGGCCCAGGCATTTTTCCGAAAACACGGCTTCGTTGAGTCTTCGATGATTCCAATGCGCCTGTGGATCACTCCGCAACGGAATAGTGATCGGTGATCGGTGTAGCCACCGACCTATGGCCGGTTTCCACTGCGCGACGGCCCACAGGGCCGTGGCTACAGCGATTAGCGGTGTTCTTTCCCGTCGATCCAACTATTCACTTGAGGCCCGATGCGTCTTTTGAATTCCGCGCGGAACTGAACTTCGTCCACAACCTTTGCTACTTCCCTCGCGCTGGCGGCCGACAAATTATTTTTGGCGTAGCTCTTTAATTCATCGGCACGCGAGTCATCGGAAAAAAAGGTGAACAGACCGGGCGCATACCGATTCGCGCCAGCCGCATCGATCTTGGCAAGCAGCGTTTTCATATTTGCCTTCGCAAACTCCCAGGCAATCTCCGGATGACCGCTGTCGCGCGCGACCGCCGGGACCAGAAATACCGCGCGACTTGTCGGCAGCTCATCGGTAAGCGCAATGGGAAGCGTCTTCTTCACCAGCTTGGGGTCGATTGCTTCGGCCAGCGCGTTGTAGTAATTCTGTTTTTCCTCAATGCTTGTCGTTTTCAAGCCGAGCTCGTGAAGTTTGCTCCAAGTCTTTTCGTCTGCGTAATGGCCAACGACCGCAAGAACCGACGGACGCAGATCAGGGACGAGTGATGCGGGATTTGCAAGGTATTTTTCGAAACGCTCACGACAGCCTGCGATGATTTCTGGGTCATTCAGATCTCCCAGAGCGTTGATCAGGCTCGCGCGCAAGTTCCCGGCGGTGGGCGGCTCGCCCTTTTTCGGTTCCCAGCCCAGCGTCTCAAACGTTGGACGCAAAAGCGATCGGGCGTAGCGTTGAAATTTTTCGCGTTCCGGATCGCCGACGAGCAGCCGGTTCACGAAATCCAGCACATTGATGATCTGTTCGCGTTCGGCGAGGTCAGTCGAAGCGGGCAATTTCTCCACCAATCCAAAATAGAGCGAGACGGGCGCGCGATCGGCTTGAACCAGGGCCCACGCATCGCTCAAAAGATTGACGCGATCTTCAACGCCCAGCTTCGGCAGAGCTTCGAGTAACAAATTCCAGGAGGGCGCATCGTATTCGACCCGGTAGTTTCCAGCGCCGTTTGCATTCAGTTTGAGCGGACGATCTGCAGGAATGTTTTGCAGACTCTCGATTTTGCTGGTCATCAGCAAAGTCGCAGACGCTTCTCCGACGACTAAATAGGTTAACGGGATCTTCCACACGAGCGGCGGCGCGTTTTGGAAATTCACCGTGAAGCGCCCCTGTGTGAGCTGAACCTTTCCATCTCCTGCTCGCTTAACTTTCACGACCGGAAATCCGGGCTGCTCCGTCCAGCAGGCTGCGATCTCGCCGATCGGTTTCTTCGAAGCTTCCGAGAGCGCGTTCCACAAATCCGCTGTAGTCGAGTTCGAATATTTATGCGCGGCGATGTAACGGCGAATGCCATCGCGGAAAACCTCTTCGCCGAGAAAACTTTCCAGCATTCGCAAAAACGACTGGCCCTTTTTGTAAGTGATATCATCGAAAGCGCTGTTGGCCTCCGCCTCGGTTGCGACGGGCTGCTGAATTGGATGCGTAGTTGATCGCGCGTCGCCCTCCATCGCGGCCTCCTTGGCGATTCCGACACGCCGGGTCGGGTCCCGCGGTGTTTCCCGTCGCATCCAGACCTCCCATTGCGGATTAAAATGCGACGTGCACTTGGTGCCCATCCATGAAGCGAACCCTTCGTTGAGCCAGAGGTTGTCCCACCAGGCCATCGTCACGAGATCGCCAAACCACATGTGCGCCATCTCGTGCGCGATAACTTCGTAGATAATTTGCTTGGTCTCCGCAGAGGAGTTCTTTGGATCAAACAAAAGCGCGGACTCGTAATAAGTGATTCCACCCCAGTTTTCCATCGCGCCGCCGAAACCGCCGGGCAGAGCGATTTGGTCGAGTTTCGGCAAGGGATAGGGCACGCCGAAATAATCGTTGTAGTATTGCAAGATCTGCGCCGTCGCTTCGAGCGCGTATCGGCCCAGTTCCGCTTTGCCTTTCGTTGCGATGACACGAATCTGCGTCGGACCGCTCCGCGATTCGATGAGATCGAGCTCGCCAGCAACGAACACATTCAAATAACTCGACATCGGCGGGGTGGCGGCAAAGCGCACCTCTTTTCCGCCAGCGATTTTTTTCTCGCTCTCAATCGGCATGTTCGAGACGGCCACCCAATTTTCCGGAACGACGGTCGTCAATTGAAAGCGCGCGCGAAAGGCCGGTTCGTCCCAGCACGGGAAAAACCGGCGAGCATCAGTCGCTTCGAACTGCGTCCCGAGCATGAATTTTTTTTCGGCAGCTGCCGGACTCCCCTGCTCCCGATAACGCATGTAAAAAAGGCCCTGCCCTTGCTGATTGATTTTGCCAGAAAAACTAAGCGCAAGCCTGTGATTTCCGGCCGCGACTTCCGACGGCAATGCGAGGATGAGCAGTTCGTTTTCGCTGTCGATCTGAATTGCAGACTTGGGCAGCACTTTGCCATCCAGAGACGCCTCGCTGATTTCCATCTCCAGCGCATTGAGCACCAACCGATGAACCGGGTTGCGCACGTCGAGCTTTACCGTTTCTGTTCCGCTGAACTTTAAAGCATCGATGTTCGGAACGATGCGAATGGAGTAATCCGTCGGAACGACCTCTTTCGGCAATTTTCCCGGGGTGTCCTTAAAACTGAATGGTTTTTCCGCAGACATGATGGCGGGGAAGGTAATGGACAACAGCGCGACGAGAAAAGGAAACAGAGGGCGCATTTCTCGCATTAAGACAATGGACATAACTATTCGCGTCAACACATGGCAGGTGACGGTGCGTCCGGTGGTCGCGCCCTACGTTACTGCACAACCAGAACCAGAAGCAATTGCCCGCCGCCGACCTGCGGGCCTTTGATGACCAAGGGGCTGCGTTTGCTCAGCTTGGTGTCAGTCTCGAGCAAGAGCTCTTTCTCCTTGTAAAGTTTCAGGTTCAAAACGTAACCCGCCTCCGTTTCGCCGCGCGCATCAACATGCAGCCCAAAGAATTTGCTCGTTGCAAGCCAGTCCTCCTGGCCGGTCTTGAGTGTCTTTTGCGACTGGCCGATCACCTCAAATTGATTGTAGCCGAAAAATTTTTTAAGTGACCCCTCGATTCGAGTCAATTCCGGTGGAATCGGTTGTGGCTGGGCGACGTTCTCCGCGATGACAAGTCCGCTCCAGACCGTCTCCGCTCCCCGCAGCGCAGACGTGGCACCTATCGTCAAGGCAATAAAAGAAATTAAGAACGCCGGGAAACGACCCATGAGCGGCTATTTGGCTGCGTAGTCGGCCGGCAAACTTTGCAATCCTTCCGTCCAAAGCACCGTCACGCGGTCTTGCTTTACCTTGAAGATCGAGAAAGTCGCATTTGGGCTGACGACCGGATCAACACGGGCGTTTAGAATTTGAGTAAGGTACTGGGACTCCTCAGCCGGATTTTTCTCGCGCATGACAAGAACGGTAAAAACCAAAAACACTGCGAGCGACGCACCGCCTGTCCACAACAGGCGAGGAATTGTCCACCATATCGATCTTGTCTCGCGCGCCTGCCCCGCTGGAGTCTCGCGAAGGCGGGCGACGCTTTCGCGGAGTTGATGACTAAAAAACTCTTCGTTCGTCAGTGTCCGGGCGCTTAGCTCTCGCTTCAAAAGCTCGCCAAGTTTTAGCGCGCCCGCTCTTTCACCTTCAGCGGCAGCTTTGTCAGGCAGCGAGGCCTCGAATTCCGACAGCTCTCGCCCGCTGAGCTGCCCGTCCACCCATGCGGTCCATTTTTCTTCAAATGTTTTCATAAACATCCCTCAACAAAGTTTGCAATTTCTTGCGCGCATAAAACAGGCGCGACATCACGGTGCCGATGGAGCATCCTAGCGCTTCCGCAATTTCGTGATATTGCATGCCTTCGATCTCCTTCATCAAAATGACGGCGCGCTGTTCGGGCGAGAGTTGAGCAATTGCCTGATCGATCCGGACACGGATCTCGCCTCGCTCCATTGTCTCGTAGGGCAACGCTTCCGTTTTAGGAACGGTTTTGGATGCTGGATCAACTTCTCTTAACTGTATTGCGTCATCGAACTCGGTGCCTGCTCCTTTGACATGCTTTTTGCGCAGCCAATCGATCGTCACGTTCATGACGATCCGATAAATCCACGTGTAAAACGAGGAGCGACCGCGAAAGCGTTTGATCGACTTCCACGCTTTGAGAAAGCTGTCCTGAGCCAGGTCCCAAGCGTCCTGCTCGCTATGAACCATGTTGTAAATCATGCCGAATACTCGCGTCCGGTAGCGGGTTACCAGCTCGTCGAATGCTTCGGTATCACCGGCCTGGCATCGTCTTACCAAGTCCAATTCCGAGACATCGGCCTGAGCCAGAGTCGCTTCCGTTTGCATGATTGGACGGAACCCGCCCTTATTTCATTCAACGGCAATAACCTTCGGAACCGAACCGGCGACGCCACTCAGCGCGGTATTCGCCCATCAGGGTAATGATGCCGTCCCGCACTTGAAAGAGTCGCTGCTGCAGGACCGAATGCTGCGCGCCAGTGATCAGCTTTTCCGATAAGAGCTGCGCCGCTGCATTCATGGAAATCGTGATCGCCTTCAGCGCTCTCTTTAAGTAGGCAATCGTCATCCCAATTTCATCGACATCGTCGCCGCTCAGAGCGGCCGCCAGCTTGGCACTGGCCAATGCAGAGTGCGTAGCCAATTTTATCGCGGCCGGCTCGTTTTGCAGTAACGGCGTTTGATCGAAGAGTTGGTCGATCCAAATTGTGAGAGCAAACGCAGCTTGATACAGGGCGTGCTCCTCAAATGTCTCGGCTACTTCCCCCGCCTCGTCCGGGTCGAGATCGCCATCTTCCTCTACACCTTCACCGAGCAGCGCATCGACTTCTGCGCTCCAATCTTTCGCTTCCAGCAATTGCGTCCAGCCCATTTCGCGCGCGATGATTTCGTCCCGTTGCGGATCATCGAGATAAGTCTCCACCAGCTGCATGTACTTCTCGGTTTTTTGATCCTGTTCCTGGAGAAAACGTTCCCAGTCGTACTCGTCCCACATGCGCTCGGACCCGCCCTCGTAACCTGCCATATTTGACTAAACGTCAGCTTCGCCGTGTACGCAAAAAAATTTGTGGCACCTAAAAGCGCGGAAAGGCAGGGAGCTGGTGTCGATCTTCCTGTCGACGGTTACCGGACGGCAAAACTTGCATCAAAATAAGTGCGTGGTTACGTTCGCCTGCTGTGATCAAACGCATTGCATTTCCAGCGGTTTTGCTTCTGGTGATCGCATTCCTCATCTCGGCTTGTGTTTCGCGCGATGAGGAGGTTACCGAGCGATCAGGCTCACACTCCGCCGCACCGGTTCCGGGCGAGAAAATTCCGGACGAGGGCGCCTATGCTCCTGGCCCTCCCGGGTCTAGCGGAAGCGTCCACTGGTGATCTTGTGCCAACTAATCCACCGTTAGTCCTCGAGGTGGCGACGCTGTAGCGGTGGTCTGCCTGCCGCCGTCTCGCGTTTTGCCGAATTTGCCGATGACGGATCACCGATCACATTCCTATCTTGTCATCTTCGACTGCGCGTCCATCAATTTGTCATACAAGGCGCGCAACCCTTCCGAGAGCATGCGCGTGCCGGCGAGGATCGGCATGAAGTTGGTGTCGCCGCTCCAGCGCGGCACAATGTGGATATGCAAATGATCGGGCACACCCGCGCCTGCGCATTCACCAAGATTCAAACCGATGTTAAATCCCTGCGCCTTCGTCGCGGCACGCAGAAGCGCCTGCGCATGCGTGACCAAATTCCAAAGCTCCACAACCTCATTGTCGCCAAGCGCGGAAAGCTCCGCGAGCTTGCGATACGGCACCGCCATCAGATGACCGACCGCGTACGGATAGCGGTTCATCATCAGGAACGCATTCTTTCGCCGAGTGATCACCAAGTGCGCAGCGTCGTCGCTCGCCTGTGCCGCGTCGGAAAGAAAATTGAGATTACGCGGTTCCTTTTCGAAATACTCGACCCGCCATGGAGCCCAGAGCGTCTCTAATTCTTTCCTTGGAAATTCTTCTGTCGCCATTCTTACCCGCCAATCAGGGTAGGATTACGAATTGAAAAGTCGAGTCAGCATTTCGACCAATGAAATCAAGAATTAGACTGTAAACTGCAGCCGAAATATGATTCGGCTGCTCAAACACCGTACGGAAGTATCATCATGCGATGCATTATTTTCATTTTTCTAACGTTCCTTATGACGGGTCGCCTATTCGCTGGCGACCAGCCGGCAGCTCAAGACGAACTCACCACACTCAAACGTGACTACGCCGACGTTCTGGCCCTTCAGGGCACGTCGAAAGACGAGATTCTTGCCATCGCCAGGATTCTGCGTGCGAATCCCAAGGTCGCGATCGATCAGACGGCGGCGAGTGGTGAATACTGTTTGAACAGCGGTCTCGGTACCATGGTTCACTTCGCTACCCAACCAGAGCGCACACCAGAAGACGTTGTGTACGAGTTCGACGCCTCCGGTCTGATCGCGGCAGGCTTGGACACGTCGCGGCTGCAACGGCTACCCGAACGCGGCCGAATGACACCTGGTGTCTGGTATTTCCTTCCAAAAGGGCAGCAGGATCCGCATCACGCCCATGCGATGCCCGGCCCGACGATAGCAATCGCTGTCAACATCAAGTGAAACTTTCTTTTTATCCGTACCCGCTCCTGAGGGAAAGCGGAAATAGGCGAAACAAACTTTCGTCGAATTGTAATTAGATGCTACAGCGCGGCCTGCAGCGCACGTGGATACTGTTGGTCATCGCTGGTCTTGTTGAGTTATCAGCCGCGCTGTCCGTACTCCGCCACAGCAGATCTTCAGTAGTAGCATGGCTTGCTTTTGGGATGGGCATCATGATTGTCGCCGCAGGCATTCGCTTCGCTTTCACTCCGTGGTGACGCCAAAGCATCTAACAAATCGATGAAGCCAACGGCCCCACCTCGAAATGAGTTTAGTGTGTTTGCAACGCCACCCTGCCGTGGCTTATCTCTGTCTCGTTAGGCCAATGCGTCGCGCGTGGATACGAGGAGTCGTCTCTTTCGTCTGCGGGTTCATTCTCGTGGGCGCGCTCTACCGCACTCAGAGCGAGTTGTCGCTTCGCGCTTCTTCCCGTTTTATGATCAGCATCAGTGACATTCTCTGGACATTGCTCGATTGGCCTCCCTCAAAATTCTTCAGTTGGGTTCCACACGAGCGGGGCTACGGACCCGGTATGGCTGTCATCGTCGGCCCTATCATCACCAACATCGTCGCTGCTACCATCATCTTTTACATCGCGTTTACTCTACGGGCACGTCACAAGGCCAGATCGAACCCGCAGGCCTAACGAAGCAGTGCAGGCCAACCCGTCACCCACGCGATGCGCAGATTCGAGTTTATGAAACAGTTGTCGATGTTGCGAAAGGTCGCTGCCGCCAACAGCGGCTCAGCTTGATCTCGTTAGACGTGTCAGATCTTGTCACTGTTTTTGAGATTGGCAGAGGGAGTAACGGCGTTTTCGGAGAGGAGATTTTTCGATTGTTCATCGGCCTGGCCACCCTGATTGGCGGCGTGACCGTTCTGATCCGTCAATGGAGAAAGAATGGACCGA
>QHOV01000135.1:8318-14588 GCA_003218885.1 Verrucomicrobiota bacterium
TTAACAGCCTGGTCGGAGCATATCGGCAAGGACACTATCAGGTTGTCGAAGGGCCTGTCCAAGTGCTGCATGAACAGCCAGCTACGGGTCACACCAAGGGAGACATCATCACTGTGAACGGAAAACAATTTGAGGTGAACTACTTTTACCTCACGCCTGCATACCGAAACACGCTTGCCCACGGAGGGGTTTTGCAGTCCGGTGTTTATGCGCGCATTTGTTATTACAATGGCGAAATCCTTCGGGTGGATATCCGCAAATAACTAGCGCGTAATTAAAACGTAGTCCCTCCCCTGCTCTTTCTTTTTCTCATTTGATTTCAAACTGGAAAGAGAAGCGTTTCGAAGCTCGCCCACTAAAGCCGGCGCCTTCTCCGTTGACGCAACAAGCGCATCGAGGTTGCCACGATTCCATTCAATGACCGCGCGATCTGGTTCGATGAAATGCGTTCTCAGCACATAGAGGAGCAGCCCTTCGTCTTTCGCGGAAATGACTTCGTAGCGCCAGCCACGAACTTCCGCCTCATGGCGAACACTCCTTCCAAAGACAGCGAGCGCATTGCGGTGATCCCGATAGCCAGAGAACACCTTGGAAATCGTGTAGCCGCCAGTGAAGATGATTGCTAAGAGCAACGCGGCTGCGATCCATCGATAAATACGCGTCGCCGGCTTTTCTATAGCCACGGGCGCGTAACCCGTCGAATTGAAATCGACGCTTTCTAAAGGACGGCTCACAGAGCCGTGACTACAGGAATTGCGCTTTGCAATCTGCGCGGCCAGCAGCAAACAGAGCGGCGGCACGATCGGGAAAATTCTGTCCACACGTTTCGATGGGATCAGCGACATCGCGAGGAGCCCGCCCAGGCTCCAGCAAAGGAGCCAGAAAGTTCCAGGCGACATTTCCCGAAACGCGGCGCCAATCCGCCATCGGCGCGACGCTAGATCGAAAACGGCGATGCCCATTATCAGCACGCTCCAGGGAGCAAACTTATGCAGAAGATGCGGCAAATAAAAATAAAGCGGTTGCGGTCGATGAATCGTTTCGCCAAAGCGCGCAACAAATTCACGCATCACGACTTGATCAAAGAAGCCAGGCGTAAACAAAATCCCGCCGATCACCCAAAAGAGGAAGACTGCCAGCGAAGCGATCCATGGCCACCAGCCGGGCCAAGCACTCTGGTAGGGACGCCGCGCTGCCCCGAAAGCTTTCGGGGGTCGGCGCAGCGCACCGACCCTACCGCGCCATTCAAATAGCGCGATTCCCGGCAGTAGAAACGCATAAACGATCGGGCCTTTGATCAACATTGCTACAGTGAGCAATGCGAAGATGTAAACTTGGTCTCGCAATCCCCACTCGGTTTCAGATCGGATTTTTTGCCAGATCAGCAGGCCGATCAGAAAAATCAAGAGCGCGAGCGGCATGTCGGTGCGCACGAGTGTCGCAAGCCGTGGGCTCAGCAGATTCAATCCAAATGCGCCGAGCGCCATCAAGCTGGGAATCGTTCCGTAAGCCGACGTCGCAGCACGAAATAACAACATCACTATCGCAATCGCGGCCAGAAAGGAGGGCAGCCGCCACGCCGTATCCCACGAGCGTGTTACCGCAAAAAGGCCAGCAGAAATCCATCCCACGAGCGGCGGCTTGGTAGCCACATGCTCATGTGGCGTCTGCTGATAAAACCAGCGACCTTCCTTGATCATCTGGAAGGAAGTAAACGCCTGCTTGGCCTGATCGTAGTCGTCGAGCTGCCACGGCAGGTTGGCGATCGCGAAAAGCAGAATTGTTAAGCCGGCGACGAACCAAAGAGCACGCTTACTGGATAAGATTGTCTGCGTGGAGCCGGCCTCAATCACGAAAGAAGATTAAGTCAGGGTCTTACAGAAGGTAACGAAGGAAACGAAGATTCTTGCCGGTCCGTCTCTTAACTCATTCAGTCGCGCCACAAAATCGCGCGCATCGGCGCGCCATCCCCACCGGTGATTTTCAGAGGCAGCGCCGCCAAATTATAAATACCGGGAGCAACCTCGCTCAGATCCAGAGACTCAACGATGGCGATGCCGGCGTGTGCCAGCGCGTGATGGTTCTGCAACGATTTCGAATCGATCTCATCCATTGACGGCAGGTCCAATCCCAACAGTTTGACGCCATTTTTCTGCAACCACGCCGGGACATTGGCTGCGATCACGGGGATTCGATTTGGAAAAATTGTGGAGTCGCGCCATCGATCCGTCTTTACGAGAAGCCGCGAGGTTGCCGCGATTTCTTCGACATGCGGCTGGAGATCTTCGATGGTGATCAGATGTTTTTCCTTCGACTGCAAAAAAGTTTGCGTGAGATCGACCACGGTTGCGCGACCCACATAAATGTCGAGCGGCGCTTTCTCGATCGATTCGCCCTTTGGATCGAAATGCAATCGCGCATCGGCGTGCGTGCCGTTGTGCACACTCATCGTGATCGCGCCCAGATTCACGGTCTGCCCCTTCGTGATCTCTCTCGTCAATCGATAATGAAACGGCTCGTCACCCGGCCATTCCGCGAAGTCATTTGAAAGCGTCCGTGAAATATCCCAAATCTTCATCGCGTGATCACTTAATTCGTCTCATGCCGGTCTTCCAATCTCTTTGAGAATTGCTCGCGCGGCTCTTTCGCTGGCGCCACTGCTGCCCAATTTGCTAATGATCGCATCAAACTCCGAAATCATACGGTCGCGCGTGCGCGTATCTTCCATCAACGGCTGTGCGGCCTTGGCGATCGCATCCGGTTTTGCCTGCTGCTGAATAAATTCCGGAACGACTTCTTTGTCTGCAAGCAAATTGGGCATACCAAGATGCTTCACGTTTACCACCAGGCGCGCTGCCAGGTAAGTAGGCCAGGCTACCTTGTAAACGAGCACAAACGGCGTCCGGAAATAAGCAGCCTCCAGCGTGGCGCTTCCCGAGGCGACAATTCCCGCCCACGCGCACTGCATGATCTCTGCTGTCTCGCCGACTTTGATTTGAATGGCGTGGTGATTTTGCGATGTTGCACCCCTCACCCTCCCCTCTCCCCTCGACAAGGGGAGAGGCGTCTTTGCAGCCAGGGCTTTGTTCATTTCGCCGGCCAACTGCTCGGATGCGGCTGCAACTTGAAAGTGCAAAGTAGGCCTGGCTTGCAAAAGCAGGCGCGCTGTTTCGATCATCACCGGAAAGATTTTCCGCACCTCGCGCAAGCGACTTCCCGGGAAAAGCCCGATTAAGTCCGAATCGCGCTCAACATCGATTTTTCGGGCCTGCAATCTTTCGATCATGGGGTGACCGACGAATACCGCAGGTATGCCAGATTTCTTATAGAGATCAGCCTCAAAAGGGAAAATGCAGAGCACCAGATCGACAGAGGGCGCCATTCTTTTGATGCGGCCCGGATTCCAAGCCCAAACCTGCGGGCTGATGTAGTAAATTACTTTCTGCTGCGGCGATTGCCTTTGCAGAGCATGGGCCAGCCGCAAATTAAATCCCGGATAGTCGATCAGCACGACTACGTCGGGTTTGCTCGCCAGAATTTCTTTGAGCGTTTCGCGAAATTGTTTTCGAAAATAACCATACTTCCTGAGCACTTCCCACAAGCCGAGGACGGCTGCGTCGCCGATCCAGTTTTTGAATTGGTTGCCGGCGACCTGCTGCATTTGTGGACCGCCGCGCCCGATGAACTTCAGCTCGGGATCCAACTTGCGCAGGGAGCGCATCAACGCCGCGCCGTGATTGTCAGCGCTCACTTCGCCCGCGACGAAGTAAATGGTTTTCATGGGGAGCGCAGGCCGCGTCGGCGGCAAAACAGGAGCAAGTTCACGGTGCTTCTACGCACTCGACGCGATCTGCTTCGTTATTTTGACTGCCAACTCCAGGGCCGCCGTCGCTTGAGAACCCGAAACGCGCGGCTGGCGTCCCGTGTTTGCGCATTCGATAAATGAAGTGAGCTGAAGCCTCAACGGTTCTTCGTGTTCGATCTCGACTCTATCACGCCAAATTTGTCTTCCAACGCGACGATAGATGTCGCCGCTTTGATTTTGATAATCGAGCGAGAGGTACGCGTCTTCCTGAAAAATACGGATCTTGCGGACCCGCTCGGGGCTGATCCGGCTTGCGGTCACATTTGCCACGCAACCGTCTTCAAAATGCAGTCGCACGTTGGCGATATCTTCGCTCCGGCTAAGCACGGGCACGCCCACCGCGTCAACACTCCACAAAGGCGAGCGCACGAAATGCAAAATGACTTCCAAATCATGGATCATTAAATCGAGAACGACACCGATGTCGGAGCCGCGTTCCGAGTACGATCTGAGCCGATGCGCTTCGATGAACCGCGGATGGGTCAGATGTTTTTCAAGAGCGCCCAACACCGGGTTGAACCGTTCTATGTGGCCGACCTGCAAGATCAGGCCGTTGCACGCGGCCAAGTCAGCGAGTTCGGCGGCATGCACAGTGTTGTCAGTGATCGGCTTCTCGACCAGCACATGTTTGCCTTTCGCAAGCAGAGCACGCGCAATTGTGTAGTGCGTGTTGGTGGGCGTCGCGACGGAGGCCGCATCAACCATCTCAATGAATTCATCGAGCGACTTTGCGGCGGTCGCGCCGAACTTGGTGCCAATTGTGCGATTCGTGATCGGGTCCACATCGTACACAGCAGTGAACTCAGCGGACGGAATCTCCGCATACAGCCGCGCATGATTGCTTCCGATATGACCAACCCCAACAACACCAATGCGCAAATTTTTCATCCCTTAAGAGCAGTCAACGCCGGAAAATTTCGCGGTCAAACCGCAGATGACTCGTATCGGTTCTGCTCCGATTCCTAATACTACACGCAATTCGCGCGGAACCAGTCATACGTTCGAACAATGCCGTCCCGCAGCGGGATCGCCGGTTTCCAACCAAGCGCGCGAATCTTGGAGACGTCCAAAAGCTTTCGCGGCGTGCCCTCCGGCTTCGTCGTATCCCAGGCGAGTTCACCGTCGAAACCGACCACGTCGCAGATTAACTCTGCCAGTTCGCGAATCGAAATGTCCTCGCCACAGCCGACATTGATGATCTCTGGCGAGTCATATTTCTCCAGCAGTAAAAGACACGCCGAGGCCAGATCGTCCACATGCAAAAATTCGCGGCGCGGTTTTCCAGTTCCCCAAACGACTAGCTTTTGATCGTTTCGCGTTTTGGCTTCGTGCGCCTTGCGCATGAGCGCGGCCAGCACGTGTGATGTCTCCAGATCGAAATTGTCGTTTGGCCCGTAAAGGTTCGTCGGCATGGCCGAGATAAAATTCGCCCCGTATTCGCGAGAAAATGCCTGGCAAAGCTTCACGCCGGCAATCTTCGCAATTGCGTAAGCTTCGTTTGTCTGCTCCAGCGGCCCGCTGAGCAACGCTGTTTCGGGTATCGGCTGCGGCGCGAACTTCGGATAAATGCAGGAGCTTCCAAGAAATAGCAGTTTGCGCACGCCGTTCTCATGGGCCGCGCGGATGACGTTGTTCTGAATCCGCAAATTCTCGACGAGAAATTCGACGGGGTAATCGTTGTTCGCTTTGATCCCTCCAACTTTTGCGGCCGCGACAATGACGATGGTCGGTCTTTCCTTTTCAAAAAATTTCGCAACCGCAGATTCATCCGTGAGATCAAGCTGCGATCGCTCGCGCGTCACGACGTTGGAAAACGCTTCCGCTTCAAGCCGACGCACCAGCGCGTTGCCGACCATCCCGCGATGTCCTGCGACGAAAATCCTGTCCGTTTTATCCATGAACTGCATTAGCAAGTCCTTCTAGCATTTTCCGTTTTTACACATCGCGCAATCTTGCTCGCAATCACTAGCTTATTGCGGATACGCATTTCGCGCCCGGGGTGCGCATTTACTGCCAGCCTGAGGCAGCGCCCCAGGATTGACGGCACCCAAAAAAACGCCAACGCTGAAAGCGCGATTCATTTCCGGCCCGAGTCCGGACCCACTCGCCCGGCTGAATCGCACTTTCAGTGCCTGGCTAAACAACCTGTTGAATTCCTGGGGCGATGCCCAGGCTTATATTAAGAAAGCGCGCCGTTGGCGCTAAGCGCTCGCCGAAGCTTCATAAATCGAAATCGGTCCCTCTCCTTTTCAGTTAGAGTTGCTCAGAGCAGCTCTGGACGTAATGGTATTGTTGCGATGATTGCAAAGACAGCGGAAACATTTCAGTTCGACGCAATTGACGATGTGCTAAGCGACATCGCCAAAGGGCGCATGGTTATCGTCACCGACGATGCCGATCGCGAG
>QHOV01000136.1 GCA_003218885.1 Verrucomicrobiota bacterium
AATCGCATTCGGCGCCGGTCCAGGCCAAACGCTACCAGATCGTCACCAAAGCCGGCGTTCTGTCCACACAGCCGCCACTGGCTGTGGTTTATCTTGATGGTGCTTTTCCCCAACCGGCTTCGCTACCGACGAAACAAGTCACGCAAAAAGATTTAACGTTCATTCCAGCGCTCCTGCCAGTGCGAGTCGGAACGAAAGTTGAATTCCCAAGTCTTGATGACACTTATCACAACATTTTTTCGTATTCACCTGCCAAACGATTTGATCTTGGGCGTTATCGGCCCGACGAGCGACCGGTCCCGTCGCAAGTTTTCGACAAGCCGGGGTTAGTCACACTGCGGTGCGATATTCACGAACACATGCGCGGATTGATCCTTGTCTTGAATACTCCGTATTTTGTGATGACGGACACGGATGGTCACTTTCGATTAGACGGACTTCCATCGGGTCACTACACGCTCAAGGCGTGGATCGACAGCAAGACCACCCGAGAAAAGCCAGTTGACTTGAAGAGCGGACAAACACTGCACGTTGATTTCCCATGAGCTCCCCGGTCCAAGCGCGAGACAAAGGCGTAGCCACCTTTCGCACCCGATTGTTCACCGCCATGATGCTCATCGTGGCAACGCTGACCGCTCTCGGTCTCTACCTGGCGCAACGCAAGGTCACGGCCGATGCAGAACGAAATTTGCGGGAGAATTTTCAGGCTGAACTTTCTTCGCTGCACAAGCTCGAGGAATTGCGTCACGCAGCACTGGCCGATCGCTGCAATGCGCTCGCAGCCAAATCACGGATTCACGCGGCCATCGAAGACAATGCAATCGATCTTTTGTATCCCAGCGCAAAAGACGAGCTGCGCGATCTAATGGAAGGCGAAGAACCGCCCCCGGAGCAGGGAGCGCAATCGCTTTATGCAACATTCTATCGGTTTCTAGATGGCACAGGGGCCGTCCTGAAACCGCCGAATCCGAAGGAAGTTGGGCAGCTGGATCCCAAAGCGGAAGCACAGCTGTCCTTGGCGAAATTGCCGGCAACGCAGCAGATCGGATACCTCCAGAAAAAAGTCGGCGCCGGCAGAGGTGCGGTTGCTGAAGTTCTGGCCGTGCCGATTTTTTCGACCGATACGGGCGATGTTATTTCCGCCCTCGTGGTCGGGTTCAAGCCGTTTCAGCCCAAGCAGACGGACGCGGGCGCGGGAATGAAAAGCGGCATCTGGGTGAACGGCCAATTGCATTTGCCTTCACTTCCGAAATCTGCAGAGAGATCTTTAAGCGAAAAAATCGCCAATGCGGTCGCGGATTCCGGTCGCCCGGAAAGCAATTTTCGTGTCAACGTCGATGGTGCGCCCCAGCTCCTTTTTTACACGCGGCTCAATCCCGATTCTCTCTTTCCGCCCGCTTACGAGATCTGCGTCTATCCACTGGCTTCAGCGATGGCAGGGCTGCATCGGCTTCGCTGGCAAATTGGCGGCGCGGGCGCGTTGCTTTTGTTAGGCGGTTTCGTCGCAAGCCATCTGGTCGCGCTGAGATTTTCGGCGCCAGTAAAGAAGCTGGCGTTGGATTCAGAGGAAAACCGTACACAACGACAACGCGCTGAAGCCGCGCTCGCGTCGACCGCTGAGGAATTGGAACGATCCACACGATATTCGGCCGATGCCTCGCATCAGTTGAAAAGTCCGGTTACCGTTCTTCGCGTTGGCATCGAATCATTGTTGGCGCGCGAAGATTTTAAACAGGAGATTTACGAGGAGCTGTCCGCTTTGCTCCATCAGACGCATCGTTTGACCGGCGTGATTGACGAGTTGCTTCTTTTGTCGCGCATGGACGCTGGTCATTTGAAAATCGCATTGACACCAGTAAATCTTAGCCAGCTCATCGATGAGTGGCTCGACGATCTTGGCGCGCTTCCCGATTCGCCTGATGTGAAGATCGAAAAAGAATTTCCTGTCGGCCTGTTCGTAGCTGGCGAAAGACAGTACACGTCGCTCATTGTGCAAAACCTCCTGGAGAACGCGCGAAAGTACAATCGCCCTGGCGGGTGGATCCGGGTCAGCGCGCACGGCAACGCCGGGGACGTTGTGCTGATCATCGGCAATACGGGCCGCACAATTCCACCAGGTGAAAACATCTTCGAACGGTTTCATCACAACTCGACGCCCTCGGCTGCTTCGGGTCACGGAATCGGCTTGAATTTGGCACGCGAACTGGCCTGGCTGCATGGCGGCGATTTGCGTCTGGTTCGCTCCAAAAACGATTGGACTGAATTTGAGGTGCGCTTTTCCGCCGCGGATGGTGTTAATGCAGTTGCATGAAGTTGCGCGCTCTCAGTCTGTGCGTTTTTGCCTGCACAGCGTGCGCTTTCGATATCGATGATTTCCTCGACCGGCTCGACACTGCACTCACGGTCTCTGCATTTCAAGACAATCTGCGTGCTCGATTGAGCGGCACGCTCGATTTGGAGATCTATCATTTCGAACAACCCGCGCCCGGTCTCATTGACAGCAGCATCGACACTCTTTTCAACCCGCGGTTGACACTCTTTCTGGACACGCAAATCGGATCGCAGATTTATTTCTTTGCGCAATCGCGTCTTGATCGTGGTTTCGACCCGAGCAATCACGGCGCTCAAATTCGTTTGGATGAGTATGCGCTTCGGATTACGCCTTGGGAAGACGGCCGTTTTACTTTGCAGGCCGGCAAGTTCGCCACCGTTGTCGGCAATTGGGTCCCGCGGCACTTGTCGTGGGACAACCCGTTTATCAACGCGCCGCTAGTTTATGAAAATGTCACGGCCATTCAGGACAAATACGCTCCGTATTCACCGTCCTATTTCATCTACGGACCTTACTACTACGGAAAATATGCGTTTAATCCGGTAATCTGGGGGCCCAGTTACGCGAGTGGATTTTCTATTTCAGGAAAACTTGGTCAGTTCGACTACGCCGCTGAGATGAAAAACGCCTCGCTCTCTTCGCGGCCGGAATCGTGGAACGTTACGGAGAACGGTTTCGAAAATCCGACTTTCAGTTCGCGGGTCGGTTTTCGGCCTAACGAGGCGTGGAATTTCGGCTTGTCAGTAAGCGAGGGCCTGTATTTTCGGCGCGAAGCCGAACCCACGTTGCCGTCCGGACGCGACGTCGACGATTATCGCGAATTTGTTCTTGGGCAGGATGCCAGTTTCGCCTGGCATCATCTGCAAGTGTGGGCCGAGTTTTATGAAGCGCGCTTTGAAGTACCGCGAGTGGGAGACGCAGATACATTTGCTTATTATATCGAAGCGAAATACAAATTTACCCCGCAGTTTTTTGGCGCGCTTCGCTGGAACCAACAACTCTTCGACACGATCAATGATGGCTACGGCCACAACGTTCGCTGGAGTCAAGACCTCGGCAGGATCGACGTCGCCGCAACCTATCGCTTCACGCCACACGCGCAGTTGAAGTTGCAGTATGGTTTTCAGCACCAAACCACCGGCGAAGGGAACGATAATCACTTGGTGGCAGCCCAATTCACGATACGGTTTTGAGGTTCAGTCCTGTTTTGAAAACTTATGCGTGTTCTTGTAGTCGAAGATGACGTTCGATTAGCCCGGCAAATTGCATCGGCACTCACTGAGGCCGGCCACGATCCGATCATCGTCCACGATGGTGAACACGCTTTGGATAAAACGACGGAGACGCCGTTCGATTTGATTGTGCTCGATATTATTCTGCCAGGCATTGACGGGTTTGGAGTCCTGCAGAATTTGCGATCACAACACGTCGCTAGTCGTGTTCTGATGCTTACGGCTCGAGGCGAGGTGAAAGACCGCGTCACCGGCTTGCAACTTGGCGCCGACGATTATTTACCAAAGCCATTTGCAATGCGCGAACTAGTGGCTCGTGTGAATGCCCTGGGCCGACGTTATCCGGAAGAACCGGGCCTGAACCTTCGGGTTGGTGATCTCACACTGGACCTGGCCGCTCACGATGTTCACCGGGGCGCGAAACAAATCG
>QHOV01000137.1 GCA_003218885.1 Verrucomicrobiota bacterium
GCTACATTCGCGTCCCCGAAGCCGGGCGACAAGATTGAGACTACGTGCAAGAAACGCCGAACGCCCAACGTCCAACACCGAACGTCCAACGAAGATTTCCTAATTCGACGCTGAGCGTTGGACGTTGACCGTTAGCGTTAATGACGGATCTCTGCTGCTCCGAAGGAATCTGCGCCCGACCATTCTTTGGGTTGCTTACGAATCCAATAAAGGAGGATGTCTTGCGCATTTGCTTGAAAAGGCAGTTGCGCGTAAATTAAACCACGGTCAAAAGGGGCGATCTCGCGCGAGAAATCAGGGATGAACAGCATGCTATTAACTTACAAACATTCTCGTAAGACTCTGTGGGTCGGTTTGGCTGGCACGCTGGTTGTGATTGTCGGGTCGCTGTTGTTTGGCTATGCTCAGGTGCAAAAAAAGGAGGCCGAAGTGCAGAATTCCACCAAACCAGTTCCCAGCGACGCCGAGTTGCAAAGGAAATTAACCAAAGACCAGTATCACGTCACGCGTGAGTGCGGCACGGAGACTTCGTTTCACAATGCTTACTGGGATAATCACAAGCCCGGGATTTACGTCGATATCATCACGGGCGAACCGCTCTTCAGTTCGCTGGATAAGTTCGACAGCGGCACGGGGTGGCCCAGTTTCACCAAGCCGATCTCGCAAGATCAAGTGACTCAAAAAAGGGACTCGTCGCACGGAATGGAACGCACTGAGGTTCGTTCAAAGACAAGCGATTCGCATCTGGGCCACGTGTTCGACGACGGCCCGGCGCCGGCCGGCGAACGCTACTGCATTAACTCCGCCGCGCTGCGCTTCATCCCCGTGGACAAATTAAAGGAAGAGGGATACGGCCAATATCTTTCGCTCTTTCAATCGCAGCAGAGCCAGCAGGGCAACCAAAAGCTGCAGGACAACGAACGCCGCAGCGCGGCGTCCCTACCAGTACGCTTTTGAACTCCAGCGGTCGCAGCGCTACTTTATTCACGCATAATGACCAGGGACGATTTCGATTACGCGATTGAAAACACGCACGTGATTGTCGCGCCCGAGCGACAGATTGCGACCTTCGGCAGCACGAGTTTCAATTTTTATTTGATCTCGGAGTTCATGGACAGCGTCGATCAGGTGCGGATTCGGAATGGGAAAGTTCACGCTGAGCGTCCACAGATTCTCACGCCGGAACATTATTGCCGGCTGTTACTCGAAGGCTTCGGGGAAAAGGCGGAGCAATACGTCGAGCAACTACGGGAACGCGCCCGAAGCATGGCGGTGCTTCGCTATGGCTTTCAATTCCGAAAAACCGATCTGAGCGAGCAGACGTTCCGTGATTCAATGGACGCGGTCATTAATCGCACGAAGCGCAAGGTTGAAACGGCAAACGAACCGCTCAGCGCAGTTATTCAGGGCGTGGATGACGCCTGGGAAGTTTGCCTGCTCAAGTTCACCATCGACCTGGTGGAGCGCTCCTCTGGTGGCAATCTCGGCGATTTTCGAAAGCGCGGCTTAGTTTAGTGCATTGACAAATTTTTGCGGATAAACGCGCCGGCGCTGGTGAGCGCGCGTCGACTGGACTCAAGCTGAGCGTTCCACAGATGCCAGGCATGGATCATGTGCGGCCAAATTTCCAAAGTCACTGGAACGTCTGCCGCACCTGCCGCGCTCGCAAAGCGAGTGGCGTCGTCGAGTAGCGTTTCGGCAGAACCCACCTGGATCAGTACTGGAGGAAAGCTCCTGAGATTGCTATAGATAGGAGAAATCCGCGGGTCCTTTCTGTCCATTGCAGCGGGCAGATACGCGTCAGCCAATTCATTCAAATACTCCTTATGAATGATTGGATCTACTGCGTCCTTGGTGGCAAACGTCGAACCAGACATGGTCAGATCCGTCCAAGGTGATATCAGCCACGCGCACGCTGGAAGTTCCTCGTTTGCATCGCGCAGTTGATTGATCAACGCAACCGATAGCCCGGCGCCGGCGCTGTCGCCACCGATCGCGATATGCGCAGCCGGAATATCTTGATTGCGCAGAAAACGCCACGCTGTCAGCGCGTCGTCGTAGGCTGCGGGGAAGGGATGCTCAGGCGCGAGGCGATAGCCAATTGCCAGAGTCCGCACTCGTGCAGCTCGGCCCGCCTCAGTCACCAAACGGCGATGGCTCAGGATCGAACCGGAACAGTAACCGCCACCATGAAAAAACATCAGGATTCGCGATGCATCGCTTCCAGGAACGATCGACCATTCTCCCTCGACGCCGTCGATGTCCGCAGTCTCAAGCTTCACGTCGTCAGCAACGGGCCAAACAGAACCGACTTCGTCGAGGCGCTTCCGCCGCTCCGGCCATCCGACGGGCCGCGGCTTGGAATTTAGCAGCGCGCGGATAACGTCGATTTCGCTTTCAGCCATTGCGTTCTGGTGGTGTCAAGCCGTCGAGACGAATTTGTGATTTGAAGCGCGAACTTTCGGCTTTCGTGAACGCCCGCACCTTGGCATTCTGCCCGCTCAGGCCGCAAGTGAAAAATTATCTCCAGCTTAATCTCAGTTTACTCTACTGGATTTTGATTGCGCCGTTTACGGGGCAATTTTTTAAAATCGCACCGATCTTCCGGCAAATGGTTTTTATCGGCGTGCGCGCCGCGCCGATGGTAGCACTGACAGCGTTCAGTGTAGGAGTGACGCTGGCCATGCAGGCAGCTCATTCTCTCCAAAGCCTCGGTGCCGAGATGTACATTCCCGATCTGGTGATGATCACGCTTCTGCGCGAGATGGGACCAGTCCTGATCGCGGTCATCGTGATTGGCCGGAGCGGCTCTGCTGTTGCAGCTGAATTGGGGACCATGAAAGTGTCCGAGGAAATCGAGGCACTGGAGGTGATGGCGATCAACCCGGTCCAGTATCTGGTGGTGCCGCGTTTCATTGCCATGCTGGTGATGCTGCCGGCGCTTACCATCTTTGGAAATTACATCGGCATCCTCGGCGGCTGGGCAGTCTGCCGTTTTGCACTGAATTTCAATACCGCCGGCTATGTACTGCGCGCGCTGGAGAGCGCGGACACATGGGATTTGTATTCAGGAATGATCAAGAGCGCGGTTTTCGCGTGGATCATTATCACAATCGCGTGCAACGCGGGGCTCAATGTGGAAGGCGGCGCCGAAGGCGTCGGTCAGGCCACAACGGGTTCGGTCGTGCAAGCTTTGCTGGCAATGCTAGTGATGAATGCGGTATTAACCGGGATTTTCTTTTTCAGCGCATGAATGCCAACGGCGAAACCCTCATCGAGGTAGGTCATCTCGTCCGGCGATTCGGTGATCGCGCAGTGCTCGATGATATCTCGTTCAACGTTCATCGAGGCGAGACGCTCGTCATCATGGGTGGCAGCGGTTGCGGCAAGAGCACTCTTCTCCGGCACATGATTGGCTCCATGAAACCGACTTCGGGCACCGTGAAACTTTTTGGAAAAGAAATTACCGCAATGAAGGAGCGCGAGATTGAACGCGTGCGTCTGCGATTCGGAATGTTGTTCCAATCCGGCGCGCTGCTCGCGTCGCTCACGGTGGGTGAGAACATTGCGCTGCCACTTTTGCAACATACTGACAAGTCCGGCGATGAGATTGAAGAAATCGTGAAACAAAAACTTCAAATGGTCGGCCTGACCGGCTTTGAAGATCTTAAGCCAGGTGAAATTAGCGGCGGAATGAAGAAGCGCGTAGGGCTTGCGCGGGCGCTTGCTCTCGACCCGGAATTACTATTTAGCGATGAGCCGACCTCCGGCCTCGATCCGATTATGACCGCCGTGGTCGACCAGCTAACGCTGAACTTGACTAAAGGAAGCCACATGACCGCAGTAGTCGTGTCACACGATATGACGAGCGCCTTTCGCATTGCCACACGGATGATTATGCTTGGCCACGGCTCGATTGTGGCGCAGGGCACGCCGGATGAAATTCGGAACAGTCCAAACCCGGAAGTACAGCAATTTATCCATGGTCAACCTGATGGTCCGATTCCGTTGAACGTTTCACAGGAAGAACATAAAGATCATCAACACGTCCGGCCCCGGCCGTTTCTAGGCGCGCGGTTCCGTTTTCATCACAAGCATCCATGAAACGCAACCTCTCTGATTACCTCGTCGCGTTGTTTGTGATCGCTTGCAGTATCGTCCTGCTCGCCGCGCTCACGTTTGCGCTCTCGGGATATCGCCTTAAAAAACCGACACGCACCCTGCAAATCAATTATGAAGATGTGACCGGCATAAAAGTGAATTCCGAGGTGCGCTATGCCGGCGCGCCAGCCGGACGCGTGATCGCGATGCGTCATCTTACCGCGAAGGAGCGTGAAGCTAGCGCAAATAAGAAAGACGCCGTGCGGGTGACGGTCAGCTTGGACGAAGGAATTCCGCCTCTGCCTACGGACGTAACTGCGACGCTCAGCTCCGATACATTGCTGTCGCCGAAATTTGTTGCGCTTTCCGCCGGCACGCCCGGTGGTCAGACTTTAGCAAACAACGCAGCGATCGAGGGCCATCCGGCGTACGGGCTCGAACAAATCACGGCGGCAGCCGGACCGCTATTCGAGAACGCGAACAAATTGCTCAATGATCTAAGCGTGACGGTGACCGGTTTAAAGAAAGATCTCGATCAATTCACGCCAAAGCTCGGGCCACTGGCTGATTCGCTTAAGCTCGATGTGGACAATTTGCAAAACGTCGTCTCAAACCTCGATAATCTCACCAAAGGCGCGGATTCGGTTTTGGGGACCGCTGACCACTTCATCAGCACAACGGACAAGCAGCTTCAGGAACAATTGAAACAGCTGCACGTAACCCTGTTGAACTTGAAGGTGGTTACGACATACGCCAAGGCGCTTGTCGAAACGCTCGCTGAAAAGCCAAACCGCGTGATCTTCAGCGGCAAACCAGCGAAGCTCACGCCCGAATCAGAAATCCTCAAAAGCTCTAAGCCCGTGCCGGCAAGAAAACCGTGACTCAGTTACGGGGCACGTGTTGAGCGCCAAAGCCGCAGCGTTCAGCTGAGCCAACGTCGCGTTCGCAGAGCCAGATCCACTCCGTACAGCGCAAGATCAAAGCGATGCGGGCTTCAGTTCAAGCCACTGTTTTCTTAGCCGCTGCCAAACCTCACCGTAACCTGATTGGAGCAGTTCTGTGTTCCCGCTTCGCACACCTTATACGTGAAGGTGGCCCTGCCCTTTTGGCCCGTGCTATCGGTATAGCTGCCAGGATTGCTGGGTACCGTGGCGATCACCACGCCGTTGCGATAAATGTCGACGTTGGCCGAAGTCGCCCCGCTCCAAGAGAGATCCACCGTGTCAATTCCATGCACTTTGCGCCCGGACGCCGTGAGCGTAATCTGACCGGGTGTCGGTGTTGGCGTCGGCGTGGCCGTAGGTGTGGCTGTTGGGGTTGCCGTAGGCGTTGGTGTTGGCGTTGCCGCAGCCACTGACTGCCGATCGTGGAAGGCATCCTGCTG
>QHOV01000086.1 GCA_003218885.1 Verrucomicrobiota bacterium
TTTTTCGGGCGCGACATTTCTCAACCTCAACGACTCCGGGCACTGAACTCGCCGCCTCGCGAATTGATCTAATGAATTTACCGCGCGGAGCCGTATCCATGATTTCAAAGAAGGCGGGGCGCGCAAGGCGATACCCGTTCCAGCCGATGAGCACACATGCTACAAGAGCGGCCCAGTCATCGGCGCTTTGCCAGGGTTTGCCGCCAATAAGCGCCATGGAAATACCGATAAATGCTGCGGTAGAAGTCATGGCATCGATGCGATGGTGCCAGGCGTCTGTTTTAACAGCGGTGCTCTCCACTTTCCGCCCAAACCGAATGACGTACCGGAATAACACCTCCTTCACGATCACTGCCACGATTAGAACTACCAATGTCCAAGGAGCAGGCGCATGATGGGGAAGCAAAATTTCGCGCACACTTTGAATGGCGATCGCTAGCGCGGCAGCCAACACGCCGAGTGCGACCACAATCGCAGCGATTGGTTCGGCTTTTCCGTGACCGTACGGATGCGTCTGGTCCGGCGGTCGCGCAGCAACGGTCAATCCGCCCCAGATCACAATTGAGCCACCTACATCCAGCGCGGACTCGATTCCGTCGGCGATCAGCACATAGGCGTGACCGAGAAGACCAGCCACAATTTTTGCGGACGCAAGCACAACGTTGACCACCAACCCAAGCAACGCGACACGCGCGCCGGTTTGCAGATTCTTCTTGGACGCGTGAGCTTGGGGTGCCATCGATGAACAAGAATATAAACGTAGCTGTTTATGATACGCACGGAAATCCGGCGGACGTCTTACGTGTGGAATCGCGGCCATGGCCCACGCCGGGTACGGGCGAAGCCGTTGTAAAAATGCGCGCCGCGCCGATCAATCCGGCCGACTTAAATCAGATCGAAGGAAAATATCCGCTGCGACCAGAGCTCCCGGCAACGCCCGGGTTCGAAGGTGCGGGAGTGGTTGTCGATCTTAGCGCGAACGTGGCGAATGTCGCCGTGGGTGACCTGGTAATCTTGCCGCACAACGTCGGCACATGGCGTAACGCCGTTGTCGTGAAAGCCGAAGATCTCGTCGTTGTACCTGCGGGAATCGAGCCCGTGCACGCGGCAATGTTGAAAATCAATCCGATGACGGCGTGGCGTTTGCTCCATGATTATGTCGATTTGCGAAAAGGAGATTGGCTGATTCAAAACGCGGCCAACTCGGCAGCCGGACGGGCGGTGATCCAAATTGCACACGAGCTGGGCTACAAAACGGTGAACGTTGTCCGACGCGCGGAATTGATTGATGAACTGCGCACGGAAGGCGGCGACGTCGTGCTCGTCGATGGCGAGAATCTTTGCGATGAAGTGAAGGGCGCTACCGGCGGCGCACCGATCCGTTTGGGATTGAATGCCATTGGCGGCGAGAGCGCACTGCGGCTTGCAAATTGTCTCGCGCCTGGATCGACTCTGGTGACGTTCGGAGCAATGAGTTTGCATCCGCTGAAAATTCCCAACGGGTTGCTGATTTTCAAGGACCTCCGTTTCCGCGGCATCTGGATCAACAAATGGTACGATAACGCGACCAAAGAGCAGCGCATGGAAGCGTTCCGGCAACTTTTTGAAATGGCAAAACGCGGTCTGTTAAAGACGAAGGTCGAAAAAGCCTACCCGCTGAGCGAAGCGAAAGTGGCAGTTGCGCACGCCGCGCAAGGCAAACGCGGCGGAAAAATCATTTTGGAGTTCGGCGACTAAGCGCGGGCTCATCTGCCGTGCAAAACGAAGAAGCCAGCCGCACGGCGCTACTCATTGCTGCGAGCCTGGTGCTTCTGCATGGCCATCCCAAATACTCCGGCCTCGTCTCGAAGACTTCCGCAGATTTGTGCGCTCACATGCTAGAGAGGTATTCGCTCCAGACGCGTTTGCTCTTAAAAATTATCCGACAGGGCTGGTTTCGACCAATTGCGAAGTTGATCGAGCGCGTGACAATCCAAGGAATTTTGCTGCATTACGTCTTGCGAAAGAAATGTATCGCCGCTCTCGCGCGCTCGGCGCTTGGTAACGGAACAACACAAGTCGTCATAATCGGTGGAGGCTTTGATCCGCTCAGTTTCGAATTACATGAGAATTTCCCAGGCGTGCGACTTTGGGAGATAGATCATCCGGCAACGCAACTCCAAAAAGTTCGCCCCTTTCCCAAAATCGACGCTGAACGATTGCATTTTATCCCGGTTGACTTGAATGCCGCTGCTCTCAATGGAGAAGCTCTGATCAAAAGCGGCTTTGATCCGGCTCACCGGACATTCTGGATAGCTGAGGGACTCTTGATGTATCTGCCGGCAGAGATCTTTTCCTTGTTGATCAAAACATTGAAAGGTCTGAGCGCATCGGGCAGCCAGTTTGCGTTTACATTCATGGAAAAGCAGAGCGACGACCGGATTCGCTTCCATTCGCAAAGCAAACTGGTCGATTGGTGGTTGCGTGAACGCAGCGAGCCATTCCTCTGGGGCACGACGCGAGGTGGACTTATTGATCTTATGCGTCCCTGGCGCGTGATCCGATTTTTCGATCACGATAATCTGCGCGAACTGGGGCCCGGCCTGGCCGATGAACCAATCGCCAAAGGCGAGGTAATTTGCCTGGCTGAGATTTGACTTGCTCAACTAAGCTTCCTCCATGCTGACGCGGCGCGAATTCATACGCACGGCGGCGCTTTTCGCGCTTGCGCCGCACATCTTCGCAGAACCGGAGATTTGGGTTAATGACGTCCATTCTCAGCTCAATCACACTCGCGTTCGTGATCTACTAAGACCGCGCACCAGCGACGAACTCGCGGAGATTGTGCATTCTGCGTCGCGAAAAGGCTTGCCTATCTCCGTTTCAGGCTGTCGGCATTCGATGGGCGGACAACAATTTGCCACAGACAGCATTTGCATCGACACGCGCTCACTCGATCGCGTGATTTCATTCGATCAAGAGCGCGGTTTGATTGAAGCGGAAGCCGGCATTCAATGGTCGAAATTGATTCGCACTTATCTGCATGCCCAAGCAGACAAGGCGAAGCAATGGGGTATTGCTCAAAAGCAAACCGGCGCCGACACGTTCACGCTCGGGGGAAGTCTCTCGTCGAACGTGCACGGGCGTGGGCTGGCAATGAAGCCGCTGATTTCTAACATCGAATCATTCACCCTGATCAACGCCGATGGGAAATCGATTCGCTGTTCGCGCGATGAGAACAACGAATTGTTTCGACTCGCAACCGGTGGATACGGCCTTTTTGGATTAATCGATAGCGTGACGCTTCGGCTCGTACCGCGGCAAAAATTGCGACGTGAAGTCGAGATAATTCGCGCGGACGATCTGCCCAAACGCTTCGAAGAACGCATCGCGCAAAAGTTTCTCTACGGGGATTTTCAGTTTTTAGTCGATGAAAAGTCGCCGGACTTTTTGCAGCGCGGAGTGTTTTCTTGTTACGAGCCGATCGACGAACACGAACCGATTGTCGCCAAGAAGGAGTTGCGCGAGGATGACTGGCTCGAGCTCTTACGGCTTGCGTACACGGATCGCGAAAAGGCTTTCGGGCGTTACAGCGATTACTATTTGTCGACGAACGGGCAGACTTATTGGTCCGACACGAATCAACTTAGCGCGTATTTGCCGAATTACGCGCAGAAGATTCGGGAACAAATCGGAGGAGAGGAATCGAGCCTCATCATTACCGAAGTTTATGTTCCGCGCACTGACCTTCCTAATTTCCTAACGCAGGCGGCAGACCTATTGCGCTCGAATCGCACAATCGTCATCTACGGTACAGTCCGACTGATCGAAAAAGACGACGAGAGCTTTTTGGCGTGGGCCAAACAACCTTATGCGTGTGTCATTTTCAATCTGCTCACCTTGCATACACCGGGAGGGATCGAAGCGTCGGCGCGCTCCTTTCGCGGCTTGATCGATTTGGCGATAGCCCGCGGTGGAAGTTATTACCTGACGTATCATAAATTCGCCAAACCCGAGCAAGTCATTGCGTGCTATCCGCGGTTCAAACAATTTCTCGACCTGAAGAGAAATTACGATCCCACTGAACGCTTTCAGAGTGACTGGTACCGCCACTATCGAAAGCTTTTGGCGAGCTGATGACCAGCGGAGCAGAAGCGCTATCCCTTCGATGACACCATTCGCGATAATTGCTTTGGTTCTAATTCTCGCGCGCGCCATCACTGAAGTGTGGCTGAGCCAACTCAACCAACGTCACGTGCGCGCGCATGCGAACGAAGTGCCGCATGCATTTCGCGGAATCATTGACGAGGCAATGTATCGCCGTTCGGTTGATTACACGCTGACCAAGAGCCGCTTTGGAGATATCGCCGGCGTATTCGATACCGTGGTGCTAATCGCCGTGCTCTTCAGCGGCGTATTGCCATGGGCGTTTGCAAGATTCAGCGCAACCCTCGGCACTTCGATCCCGGCGATGGCTGCTTCCCTTGTCGCTACAGGCATCGCGTTGAGCATCCCGGCGTTACCGTTCGCTTGGTATGCGCAATTCAAACTCGAAGAGCGATTCGGTTTCAACACCACGACGATGAAGACGTGGATATTCGATCGTGTGAAAGGATTGCTACTCGCGCTGCTGCTCGGTTATCCTCTGATTGCGCTGGTGTTGAAACTGATCGTGTGGACTGGCGCAAACTGGTGGCTTTGGGCGGCGACGGTTGTCATCGCGTTTCAATTGCTCCTGCTGCTCGTTGCGCCGGCGGTGATTATGCCGCTTTTCAACAAGTTCACACCGCTGCCAAAAGGAGCGTTGCGCGAACGCCTCTTTGCGTTGGCGCAGCGCACGGATTTTCCCACGCGCAGCATCGAGGTGATGGATGGCAGCAAACGCTCGCGCCACTCCAACACATTCTTTACTGGACTCGGACGTTTTCGAAAAATTGTCCTGTTCGACACACTCATCGCGCAGCTCACCGAGCCAGAACTGGAATCCGTGCTTGCACATGAAATTGGCCACTATAAAAAGCGCCACGTACTGAAGTTGCTCGGAGTTTCAATTGCTGGCGTCTTCGTGGCGTTCGCCGCGATTGCGTGGCTGGCGCGTCAGCAATGGTTTTATCGCGCGTTTGGTTTCGAGCATCAGGGAGGCTTTGCCGCTGCGAGTGTCGTCCCTGCGATGCTACTGTTTGCGCTGCTGGCGGGGACCATAAGTTTCTGGCTTTCGCCCTTTATTCACACCTGGTCGCGCCGTTTTGAGTACGAGGCGGACGCATTCGCGCGTGCGACAATGGGAGAGGCGCAATCGCTCATTCATGCACTGCGCAAATTGAGCGAAAAGAACCTGAACAATCTCATCCCGCATCCGCTCTACAGCGGCTTCTATTATTCGCATCCGACCCTGCTTGAACGGGAACGCGCGCTGCAATAAGATCGGCGCTTGACACACGCGCCGCTACAACGTGCGCTGTTGTGGCATGTCGAGAGTCATCGTTGTTGGCGCGGGAATTAACGGCGTCACCGCTGCGATCGAATTAAAGAAACGCGGTCACGAGGTGACATTGGTCGATCCTGGGCCGTTGCCGCATCCGCTTGCGGCATCCACCGATATCAGTAAGGCGGTACGCAGGGCTTATGGCGCGGATGAGGATTACACGGCGCTGGCCGATCGCTCGATCAAACTCTGGCGCAAATGGAATGAGGAATACAGTGTGGAATTGTATCACGAAGTCGGCGTGATGTTCGTGCGTCGGCGAGAAATGAAGCCTGGCGATTTTGAACACGAAAGTTTCAAAATATTGGAGCGCCGCGGACACAAGATCGAGCGCATAAACTCGGCGCGATTCTGGAAGCGTTTTCCGGCGTGGAATCCGGAACTTTATCGAGATGGCGTTCTTGAATTGGAGGCCGGATATGCTGAAAGCGGTCGCGTCGTTGCAATATTAATTGGGCGCGCCAAATCCCTGGGCATTGAACTGCGGAAAGGCGTAAGGTTTTCGCGGTTGGATGAAGGTGACGATCGCGTAAGCGGCATCGTGCTCGATGACGGACAACGAATCGCCGCCGACTCTGTCGTAGTGGCAGTGGGCGCATGGACACCGTATCTGCTGCCTTTCACAAAAAAGTTCTTTCGCGCAAACGGCCAGCCGGTGTTTCACCTGAAGCCTCGGCAGCCTGAGCTATTCGCGTCCCAACGTTTTCCGGTTTTTGGCGCGGACATTACAACGACCGGCTACTATGGATTTCCAGTCAATCGCGACGGCGTTGTAAAGATCGCAAATCACGGTCCTGGGCGGGAGATGTCGCCTGAATCTCCCAAACGCGCTGTTACTGCCGAAGATGAAGGGAACTTGCGTGAATTTCTATCATCGACATTTCCTTTGCTGACAGATGCGCCAATTGTTTACTCGCGGGTCTGCATGTATTGCGACACACACGATGGCCATTTTTGGATCGCACCCGACCCGGACCGCCAAGGATTAGTAATCGCCGCTGGTGATTGCGGCCACGGATTTAAGTTTGCGCCTATACTTGGTGAAATCATTGCCGACGCAGTTGAGGAAAAACCGAATCCGATGCTGCAAAAGTTCCGCTGGCGACCGGAAGTACACGCGGGGAGCGGCACAGATGTCGCACGTTGGAATCTGGACCTGTAGCGGCGGTCTGTGACCGCAGAGGATCCGTGTGGACGAATTCAAGCTCGGCGCTCATAGAGCACCGCTATAGCGAAATTCAGCAGCTAAGAAGCCGTCGCCCCTTGGGCCGTCTCCTTTTTTGGCCGGCGCTTTAGCAGCGTGATTTGCTTGATGCGCGCGGAATCGGATGGGCTCCATGTGGCAACGTCCGGATCGTCCTTAAAAGCGTTGTGGACGAGGCGCCGCTCGTACGAATTCATCGGTTCAAGCTGAAGCGAACGACCCGTGATGCGAACGCGGTCAGCCAATTCTCGCACACGTTGCACGATTCGATCTTCGCGCATTGAACGGTAGTGTTCGCAATCGACAATGACCTTTTCAGCGTCTTTGTCTCTGGCTTGCAGCAACCGGTTAAGCAAAAACTGGATGGCCTCGAGCGTCTCGCCGTTGCGCCCAATGAGACGCCGGCTTTCCTCGGTATAAATCTGCAGCGTCGCATTGCCACCTTCGTTGGTGGTTTCCTCGATTTGCACAACGAAACCGAGATAACCGAGCATGGTGTCGAGCAGATCCTTCGGGGCCATCATCGTTTTCGCTTTCCGGCAGGCGCAACTTTTTCGAGCGTCGGCGTGGGTTGTCGTTTGTTCTGATAAAATTGCAAGATACTGAAAAGATTTTGTGCAGTGTAATACAATGCTAGAGCTGCCGCAAAATTGTAGCAGATAAATAGAAAGATCAGCGGCGTGAACATCATCACCCGGCGCTGCGTGGGATCGCCGGTCTTGGGCGTCATCGCCATGAGCCAAATCTGGGTCGCTGCCATGCAGAGCGGAATAATGTTGATCGGCCAGCCCAGCAACGGCAGATGCGCTATCGTGTCTGGCTGAGAAAGATCTTTTACCCAAAGAAACTTTGCGTTTCGCAATTCCACCGCCTGGCCGAGCATTTTGAACAGACCGAAGAAGATCGGGATTTGGATCATCATCGGCAAACAGCCGCCGACCGGATTAATCCCGTATTGCTTGTAAAGCTTCATCATCTCCTGGTTCACCCGGGTTGGATCGTCTTTGTACTTGTCCCTTAACTCCTGCACCTTCGGGGAGAGCGCAGCCATCTGGCGCATGGAGCGATTGGCTTTGTTTTGGATTGGCCAAAGCGTGAGTTTGATGATGGTGGTCAGAGCCAAGATAGCCAGACCGTAGTCATGCAACCAACTGTGCAGCAGGTTCATGAAGTTGAGCAGAAATTGGCACACCACCTTGAACATCCCGAAGTCCATGACCTCGGCTTCATTGTGCGGAAGTTGCGCTAGGCGATGATAGAGTTTCGGCCCAGCGTATATCTCGAAACGCGCGCTGTAGGTTTGGCCGGGCTGTAACTGAAATCCCGGCATCCCGAGCGAACCTTCAATGCCGAGCAGCTTTTCGTCGGGCGAGCGTTCGACGTCGAAACGCCGGCCCCATACGGCCGTTGCCTTGGCAGTAAGCGGCGCCATTAACGTAGTGAAAAACTGATTGCTCACCGCAACCCATTCCGCGCCGGCGATACTCTCCTGATAATAGGGGCGGGCGGTGCGCTGCCCCAGACCGAGAAAACCGCCACTGCTTCCGAACCAACCGACATCGATTCCTTTCGCTCTCCCGTCGATGCACCACACCAGACGCGTGTACGAAGGGTAATCCCTCGGATGAATTGGGGCCGCGGAACCAAGCGCCACAAAGTAGCCGGCGCTTTGATACGGCTTGTCCCCCCGGTTCTCGAGATCAACGTCCATTTCGATCACGTAGTTGTCTTTGTTCTCTGGAGATTTTTCGAAGAAGAACTTTTTTCGAACAACGACTTGCTCGGCCGTCGTGCGCTCAAATTGCACAGTGGAATTCGACTCGGCAGACGCGGTAAATTCGGGGAGCGTCGGCGATGCCGGTTGCTCCAAAATTGCGCCGATCGGTGCGCTCTGATCTGAATTTAAAACAACGCGCTGCCCTTTCTCGGCTATCTGCCTAAGCAGGACTGCTTCCTTAATTCCACCGCCGCGATTTGTCAGGCGCAGCTCAACGTCAGAATTACGCAATGTCTCAATCTTCTCGGCAAAGCTCGGAGTTGGTTCACTGCTTGGTGCAGCTTCGGCGACGGGAGTCGGCGAAGGCGATGGCGCAAGAATTACGGGACTTGCCGTGGCCGAAGTGTGTCCCGGCGCAACGCTGACGGGAGCGGGCCTCGGAGTCATCTGCTTGGCCAGATAGATTTCCCACAGGACGAGGCCAACGACACAAAGAGCGACGACAATCCACGCAGTTCGATCCATAAATCGTAAGTTTGGCCAGAGGGCTATTCAGCGCAGTTGGACCCGACATTTAATCCCGATCCCAAACCTTTGGTCCTAGATGCGGTTCTTTTGCCATCGGGTACGGGGTCATATCCACATCCACCCCATGGCTGGCATCGAGCGAGACGCTTCAATCCCAGCCAGCTTCCGTGGTGGATCCCATGCACCTCGACTGCTTCCAAAAAATATGCCGAACAAGTCGGCGTAAACCGGCAGCCGGAATTAGGACCGCAAAGCAAACCAAGGAACGGCGAGAGTGTACACTGATAAGTGCGAATGAAAAAACGAACCAACCCAAGCATCAAAGCAGAATAGAAGCGCGCCTTGCCAGACGCAACCACTCATGTTCCAGCGCGTGATAGCCCGCGGTCGCGGCATCCTTCCTGGCAACAAGCACAATCCAAAAGCCTTCTCGCAAGTTATGCTGGTGCTGGCGCACAATTTCCCGCAGACGGCGCCGAACACGATTGCGAATAGCTGCGCCTCCGACGCGACGTGAAGTAACAAAGCCTGCACGACACGGCCCAGAACTCTCTACCGGCACTACACTGAGCGTTAGCAGTTTGCCGCGTTGCGTAAAGCCGTCTCGTTTCACGCGCTCATATTCTGACGCCCGCGTCAGACGCCGGGCTTTTGGAAAAGAGAACGAACCTGCTGCCTGCATCTCGCGCGACCGTAAAGCAGAAGTCTTCCCCCGAGGGCACTCTCGGAAGAAGACTTCGAAAGAAGAAGGAAGCCCCGGAGTTTACGAACTGGGCGGGGACTGAGCCGGCGACTCAGTGGCTCCGGCGGGCGATTCAGTCGTTGTAGCGGGAGATTCTGCTGCTGCAGCGGGACTTTTTTGAGTCGCAGCGGGCGGAGTAGTGGCGGCTGGACTCGCAGCCGGCTCAGTCGTTTCGGTCTTTTGCTCACACGCCGCGAGCAGCGCGGCACCGGCCAGAATGCAGATGTATTTTTTCATAGTGCTAGTTTGAGAGGGCACATTGCTGTAATCGGATAATTGGAGCAAGGCAGTTTTTGGGTAACATTGGAATTTCCTTTTCAGCGGGCAATGCTTGATGAGCCTTAGTTAGAGCGGCGGCTCGTATTTTAATCCGTGCGCTTCCGCGACTGCCTGACAGGTTAGTCGTCCATCGCGGGTGTTGATGCCTCCAATGAGCGCGGGCTGTCTTTTGCACGCGCCATCGAGGCCGAAATCGGCCAATAATTCTACATAACCAAAGGTCACGTTGGTAAGAGCTTGAGTAGCGGTGCGCGCGTATGCTGCGGGCATGTTTGCCACGCAATAGTGCGTAACGCCTTCCTCGACATAAACGGGATCAAGATGCGTAGTTGGTCGCGATGTCTCCGCGCAGCCACCCTGATCAATGGAAATATCTACTAGGACGCTGCCACGTTTCATCTTCCGCAGCATCCCGCGCGTGATGAGCTTCGGCGCCTTCGCGCCAGGCAAGAGCACAGCGGCAATGAGCAAATCGCAATCCGGCATCAGATCGTTGAGATTCGCCTCGTTCGAGTAAAGCGTGTGCAAATTGTCCATCGCCACATCGAGAAAGCGCAACCGCTCGACGTCGATGTCGAGGATTGTGACATCTGCACCGAGACCTTTCGCCATACGCAACGCGTTCACGCCAGAAGTTCCCCCGCCGACGATGACTACCCGCCCGGGCAAAACTCCGGGCACGCCTCCCAGCAACACTCCGCTACCACCATTGTATTTGGCCAGAAAATTGGCACCCATCACCACCGACATGCGACCAGCGATCTCGCTCATCGGTTCCAACAGCGGCAAACGGTGGTCGATCTGGATCGTCTCGTACGCCACCGCGGTTACGCCCGATTTCAGCAATGCTTCGGTGAGGGATTTATCCGCAGCCAGATGCAAATATGTGAAAAGGATTTGGCCCTTGCGCAGTAGCGGAAACTCGGCCTCGCGAGGCTCTTTGACTTTAACAATCATGTCGGCGCGCGCGAAAACTTCTTTCGCATGATCGACGATTTCTGCGCCAGCTTTGACGTAATCTTCGTCCGGATAACCGGAGCCGATACCGGCATTCTTTTCCACCAGCACTGAATGCCTGTGCCTAGTGAGTTGATTCGCGGCTGACGGCAGCAAAGCAACGCGTTGCTCCTGCTCTTTAATTTCTTTCGGGACGCCGATGATCATTTAGCAAAGTGAAAAGTGGCGAGTGACCAGTGACAAGATAAAAACAACCTGAGACCCCTCACCCATCACCGATTCACTCGTCATTTAGTTTAACGACGGATCGTCCGGAGCCGCGGCCAGCATTTTATACCACGGTCCCAAAGTGCGCATAATGTCGAACCAGAGATTTGGCAGGCGATCAAGGTTGAGGACGGAAGGATTGGCTTTTTGAAGGAGCCAGGCTTTCTGCTTCAGCTCGCTTTCAAGCTGACCCGCTCCCCAGCCGGCGTAGCCTACAAACGCACAAATCGTAACCAGGTTTTTCTCTCCGGCTGCGTCGCTCGCTGCCTCAAAAGCGACGTTGTGATTGAGTTTAAGCCCGTCGCCCTTCTGCCATTCAAACGCCGCAAACATTAGCTGATTTTTTCCAACCGGACCGCCGAGGAACACAGGCACCTCGGCGAGGCCCACCGGCGGCGCGTCGGTCACCAGATCGGCCACCTGCCTGTCAAGCGGGCGATTGATGATCACGCCCAAGGCACCTTGGCTTGGGTCGTGCTCGGAAATGAAAAGCACGGTGCGCCGGAAATTTGGATCGAGCATGTTGGGATGAGCAACCAGCAGCGAACCAGCAAAACTGCGCGAGAACAGGCCGTCCCCCAACTTACGCATATAAAACTAGAAACCGCGACGCGCTCCCGCGCAACTCGATCTCGCTGGTGGTCTTGCGTCGCTAATGGTGTCGCTGGACCGGGCTGGTCATTTATTTCTTCCAATCCATCGCTCTTTCGTCGCGCTCGGCCATCGGCCGAAAGAAGTGAAAATTTTCATATAAAAATTTTGTTGCCACCAGCCGGAAGCTCGTTTAGTAGCCTCAAAGGTTTTCTACGATTGTTCTGGGGGGAACAGCCGCCCTTCACGCCCATCGGGCGTGGGGGGCGGTAATTTTTTTCGAACACGAACGGCTGCCTCTTTCTTCTTGCTCTTGCTCGTGATCATGCTCTTGCTCGATTGCGCCTTAAAGCGAACGCCCAACGCTCAACGTCGAACGTCCAATGTTGAAGTCAGCAAACCCAGCACGCATCTGCTGGCCTCTCGCATTCACACTAATCGCGTTGATTCTCGCGATCGTAGTCGTCGTAATCTTTTTGCGCGTCGAGACCTGGCCGGCGCGCACGGCGCGGCAAAGCACAATTGAACTCGAAAAGCTGGGCAAAGATTTGCGCGCTGCTTTTATCGACATCGCGCACCTGCAGCCGCGTATTACCATCAACAACCGCGTGTATATCGAACAAACCACGCCAGTGACCGAGCTGGTCGTTCTCTCAAGACGGATCGAAGTCGAACACGAACTGCTCCATACCTGGGTGGGCAGCTCCAAGCGTGTGAAACTGCATGGCACATTCATCGCCAAAGCCGGGTTCGATCTCGAGCAGGGTCTCTCGATCGATATTCGCCCTGAGGAGATTGTTGTTCAGTTGCCATACGCTCAAGTTCTTGGTGTCGAGCAGGAGCAGGTGGACGTTCTCGCGTTCGAAAACGGATTGTGGAATCGAATTTCCGGGCAAGACCTCCAAACCGAATTGTCCGCCCTGCCTCAGCTTGCTTGGAAAAGGGCGGCAGAGAACGGGTTGCCCGCCGAAGCCCAGCGCACATTACAGCAGCAACTCAAAGAACGGATTCACACGACGCAGCTGCTGCGTTTAGTCTTCAAAGGGCAAGGAAAAGCGGCTAGTCCTCAGTGATCCGTGATCGGCGAACCGAGTTTGATCTGGAGGTGCGCTTACCGTTTGCTGATCACTGGTCACTGATCACTTTTTTCATCAC
>QHOV01000122.1 GCA_003218885.1 Verrucomicrobiota bacterium
TGCTAAGCGCCGTAGATATCGATCTTGCCGAGCTGCGCAAAAAACTCCAGGAAGCCGGCGTCCCGAACTTGTGGATTCCAAAGCACGTCCAACGCGTCGAAGCAATTCCGGTGCTCGCCTCCGGCAAACTCGATTTAAAAAAATGCCAGGAAATCGTAGCTGAAAAGTAGCCGGCCAATCTACTATCGAGCGTCAGCGTTGAGCATTAAGTTTGGCTGCAATGAAAAATACGTTCATCGCAATTTCTTCAGCCGGTCCTAATCGCGACCAATCCAAGGGCACGCGGGAGCAGCCTTTTTGGGATGAGCACGCGGCGTTTATCGATCAGCTCGTGGCCGACGGTTTTGTTTTAATGGGCGGCCCTTTGGTGGATGAAGGCGGCGCTCTTCTAATCGTCAGTGCCGAAGACGAAGAACAAGTAAGAGATAAATTGAAAAACGACCCCTGGTTCGAGCACGGCATCCTGAGACTGGAGAGCGTAAAGCGTTGGCAAATCTTTATTGATAAGAGGAATTAGAGTCTGCGAATTGCCGAGCACAGAGTGCTGACTACCGACACCAATCACTGATCACCAGCCATTCTCTGTTCGTCGATCGCCAGGTAATCATCGCGCGGCGGGCTGAAGGTATCGAGCACGCGCGTCGGCAAAATCGTTTCCACACCGTGCGGGACATTACTCGCGAGATAGAAGGAATCGCCGGTTGAAAGCTCACGCGGCACGCCGTCAACGATGAGTCGCATTCGACCTTCGAGAATGTGAACGATCTGCTCCTGCGGATGTGAGTGCGGAGGCATGGTACTCCCGGCCGCCAGCGTGGCCATCATCTGATACATTGTCTTGCCGTGCGCGACAGTTCGGCGCGTTATGCCAGGACAAATTTCAATTGTCGGATTCTCTTGTTTCATCTCCATAACCTTATGCCAGTAACTTGATCGCGCGAATCGCCGCTTCTTCAAAATTCGCACTTGTCACTTGCCAGTCGCGACTAATCACTGGCAAGATCTGGCCATGAAAATATTTAGCTCACTGATCACAATTCTGTTCGCGACAGTGCTAGCCACGCCCTCATTTGCGCAAAGCCCTGCCACATCGCCCGCGACTGTATCGGCTCCGAGTGCGGCCCAACCAGTAACTGCAACCGGCCAACCGAATCCGCAGGAGATGATGAAGCAGATGATTGAGATGTCGAAGCTTAATGAGAACCACAAGCTTCTCTCCAGCCTCGACGGCAATTGGAATTACACCATCAAAATGTGGATGAACCCCGACCCGAACGCGCCGCCGCAGGAATCCAAAGGCACCGCCACGCGCAAGACCGTCATGGGCGGCCGTTACGTGATGATGGATGTGACCGGCAAAATGCAGATGCCCGGTGAAGATGGGAAAATGAAAGACATCACCTTCAAAGGCATGGGCATGGAAGGTTACGACAACGTGAAAAAGAAATTCGTTGCTTCCTGGATCGACAAAAGACATTCACCTACAACTTGGAAATGGAGCCCATGCCGGGAATGAAATCGCAAGTGCGCGAAGTGATAAAGATCGCCGACAACAACCACATGACCTTGGAATGGTACGAAAACCAGGGCGGTGGCGAAAAGAAAACCATGGAAATCAATTACACGCGCGCGGGGAAGAAATAGCGCGCGCAAATTGCGGATTGCGGAGCGCACGCGCTTCGCGTGCGGGTTTCGGCGCCTCGCCGAAACGAACTTTGATCGCGAACTTCTCCGCAGATTCCCCCCGTCCGGATTCACATAGATTTAAAGCTGCGATTGGTGATCCTGAAAATCTACGCAATCGAGCTGATGGGTGACCGAGACAGAAGGCAAAACCGCGACCCACGAGATATCGCGCGCCGTCAAGAGCTATCTTGGTCTTTTGAGCATCCGAACAACCGCTGCAGCACGTAATGAACTGAAATGAAAAGGGAACATATGAAATTGAAAATGATTGCTCTCGCTTGCGCGGCGATCGCACCGCTCGCGTTAGCGCAGACTGGGTCGGGACCAACAAGTACGGGAGAAAGAGATATCGCTGCCGCGCCGAGCGGCGAGGTCAGCTACGTCAATGAATTTACGCCCGGCAAATCCATCAAAGTCACGAGAGCGGGTGTTGGGACACAACCTGTCGTTTACAGACTGGCACCGAATGTCCGGTACGTTAGTGAGGCTGGAAGCCCAATCGATCCGAACGACATCCAGCCGGGCACACGTGTGCGACTCGACATGATGGGTACCGGACCAGGTCTAACGGTGGATCGCGTTGTCGTGCTCCAGGCGAAATAATCACTGTTTTTGAGGTTTCGCTGCGCGTAGCGGTCGTCGGATCGCCAAAGGCCGAACCGTGCTCGCGTGCACAAAAGTCGACGACAACGATGCGGGCTACTCACCAAGCTGTGCGTGAGCAGGATCTTCTTCTCTGTGTCGCCACGGAGAAATCCGCGTAAACAAATCGCGGGTCGCGCCCCTAATGTCTTCGACTTTAGATACGCCGCTATCGCGCGCCGCTTCCCAAATCTTCCTTACAACCAGCGCGCCGTTTTCTCGCACGATCCGGCCCAGATGATGGACCGCTGCAGCCGTGGCGGATTTGCGGATTGCGTCGGGCGAGCAGCGTGAGGTCAGCGCGCAGTAACGCCGCGCTACTTCACCAACTCTCAGCGTCAGAAACGCGTTCGCCGCGCCATTTGAAATACATCTGACGAGAAGCGCTGAAATGCCGCTGAGCCCCGGAATTCCGCCTTTGAGGGCGGGCACAACGGAAGTGGCGAGCGGCGCGATCATTTCCCCGAGGTCGAGCGATTCGAGGCCGCCTGCGATCAATGCCGTGCCGGCCACGTTCGCATACAGCCGCATCAATTCGCGGGGCGACGGGCGCTGCACGTAAACGCGCGCGACCCGGTTCACCATTTGAATTTGGGTGAACAGCACCACCAGTCCGTCGAGCCGGCCGTTTTGCATCAGCGCCGTGCTCAGGAAAACCGTGCTCGCCGTTCGCCGCACTACCTTGTCCGCTTCGTTCGACAACTGCCCGACCGCCGCCTCGATTTCCGCCAGCGTCACGAGCGGTAAATCGCGCGTGCGCGGATTAGCCGCCAGCCGTGCGCGCAAAGCCTGCAGATACGCCTCATGCTTCGGCCCCGACGTTTCTGCCGACGGAATGAGCGCCGCCGGCAACCGCGCATACGCGATAACGCAATAGAACGCGAAAAATCCAGCCGCGAGCACAATGGTCCAAAAGACAACGCTTCCTGCGACCGGATGAATTCTATCAGCCAACGAAATCAAACTGGTAACCCCACCGACGATCAGCGATAGAACGCACACCGTCGTTAGCACGACGAGAGTGATGACGATCTTCCGCGGGCCTGAGTTCTCGGCAGCAGGTTCCATGTTGTTCTCGTTAGTTTCTCTCCGTTTGGTTCTTGTTCAATTAACTTGTAGAGGCGCCTGTCCCACGCGTCTCTCTAAGGTTGTAGGCGGGCGCTCTGCCTGCCGGGCCGTAAGGAGCGTGTCAATTTGCTTCTCGTTCACGGCCGCGTTTCGCAGATAATCGACCTGCGATGAAATTGATATTTTTCTCTGGCCTCCTGGCCTTCTGCGTTTGGACGATAGTCGCAACTGAAGCGCCCAAGTCCGCAAGCGCGCCATCTTCAGAGTCTCCGCGGGCGCAGGTCACGGTTGAGAACTGGGACAAGGGCGGCGCGCTGTCTCATTGGGTCTACACCCATATGTCGGAGGTCTTCCCTTCAGCAGTGGTTCGCAGAGGCGGCGCGATTGTCGATCTGCCGGTGGAGCTAAAATCCGAGATCGGCGCGCTGAAGCTGAAGAACGCCGACGGATTGGAACAAACGCTCGACCAATTCGTAAACAATGGCGCAGTGGACGGTTGTCTCGTCGTGCATGCCGGCAAAATCGTTTACGAAAAATATCCGACGATCCAGCCCGACGACCTGCACATCATCATGTCGGTCACGAAAGCCGTTGTCCTGGCCGCGCTCGCGATTCTCGAGGACCAGGGGAAGATCGATCTGGAAAAACCGGTGGAAAATTTTCTGCCGGAACTGAAAGGAAGCGGTTGGGCCGGCACGCGGCTGCGCGACCTCGTTGATATGCGTTCCGGGATGGAAGGCGCAGAAACAAGCAACGACGCCTATCGCAACCCGAAGCATAAACAGTTTCAACTCGAGGCCACGCTCGGTTGGCAACCGCGCACAGCGGCCGAGCTGCCCGACGCCGCCCGGCGAGGTGATCTTTTCGGGATGCTCCGCACAATCAAACGTGAACGCCCCGCCGGAGAAAAATGGGCTTACACCAGCAGCAATACAGTGGTTATTGGCGAAATCGTCTCCCGCGTGTCCGGCAAAAGTCTCGCCGACACGGTCAGCGATCTTATCTGGAGCAAAATCGGCGCGGAACACGACGCAATCCTTACGCAAAACGAGCGTGGATTTCCGATGTCTGGCGCAGGCATGGCCGCCACACTGCGCGATGTCGCGCGGTTCGGATTATTGTTTACGAACAATCCGCCTGCCGGCCAGGCGCGCGTGATCTCCGATGCAACCATCAAGCGGATCTTTGCCGGCTACGGCGATCAGCAAACCGCCGACGAGCACGGCATGCTGCCGCTGACGTACCAATGGGACATGACCAGTAACAAAGGCGAAATAGCCAAAGGCGGCTGGGCCGGTCAGCTGCTTTACATCAATCGCGACAAAGACGTTGTCGTCGCGTGGTCCGGCACGAACCAGGTTGCTGATCCAAAACTCGAGCCCCTGCCCTGCCGCATCATCGCGAAGACATTTTTCTGATCACTTCTTCCTTCTTAATTTTTCTCTCTACCTTCTTACGTGCCGTCAGATCCAACGGCGCACTTCGCGTTTATACTGCAAATAAGGCTCACCGAATTTCGCGGTGAGATATCTCTCTTCGCGAAGGACCACGCCGTAATGAAAGATCAACGCGAGCGGGACGACGAAGAGCAACGTGATCCAGTCGTTAAGGAAAAAGCCTAGCGCGATCTGCACTAGACAAAGCGCCAGATACATCGGGTTCCGCGTGAAGCGAAACGGCCCGTCGCGCACAAGCGCTAGCGCAGGCTCGGCAGGGTGAACGTTTGTTCCGGCCGCTTTCATTGTTCCCAAGGCCCACAGCGCCAGCGTCGGCGCCAAAATGATAAAGACAATCCCGCAGACGAGACACATGCTATAT
>QHOV01000123.1 GCA_003218885.1 Verrucomicrobiota bacterium
TCGCTGCCCGGATGGCGCCGGCATGGCTGGAGTTTTTCTTTGGGACACGCCTCAACGACGGCGTCTGGATGCCGGCGACGAATCCCTCAAACGGCAAGCCAGCGATGTCGTCGAACAGAATTTCCCGGAATGCCGCGGCAAGGTTCTCTTTGTTCACCTCGTCCACTGGAACATTGGAATCGCGCAATTCCCACCTGGCCGCTTGCGCGAAATGACCGCTCTGCGCAGGCGACTTGCCGCCTCGGATTCTCCTTTCGACCTCTGCGGCGATTACCTCGACGGCCTTTCCAGCGAGGGCGCCCTCCGCACCGGCGAAGAAGCCGCCGAACGCACCGCCAAAAAACTTGCCCAATAATCGCAAGAACGGAATCCGGACACTTTCCCTGACCATTCCGCTGTTGGCTGGTAAGCGAGCACTAGTCAGGGGATCGGAATCGTAGCGACCACCTGCTGCTGATAGTGCTGCGGGTTCGACCCGTCGTCGTACGTGCTGACAAACGTCGAATAATTCGTTGAGCCCGCGACAGCGTTTCCGAAGTAGTCGCCGATGAAGGTGTAGTCGTTGTTCGACGCGGTACCCGGGTGTGGGCCATTGAGTTGCGCGTCCCAGGTGTGGGCGGTCAGCCGGATATTGTGGCCTATGGGAGTCAAGTCTGCCCGGTAGAACTGGATGGCGGCGTTCACGCAGTAATTGGCGGCGCCGTAAGGTGGCAAGCTTCCCGCGTAATTAGGATTCACGGTGTCTCGGCTCAAGCCGGCGGCTACCGCCTCGGTGGTCCCGGCAGCGGGGCAGCGCAGCCGGCGGTCGTAGAAGTTGACGCTGACCGTCCCGTCCGCTGCAGTCGCCAGGTTCGGCTGGAATTCATCGGTGTTCGGCTGGGCGTTGTCGTTGACCTGAATCGGCAAGGTCCAGGTCTGACCATCATCAAAAGAGGCGCTCAGGAGAATGTTGTCGAAGCCGGTGCTGAAGTCCTCCCAAGCGGCATAGAGCGGATAGTGGCCTGCCACAAGTTGCCTTCCGACCCCGAAGGTGATCGCGATGCCGTCCCTAAAGGTAGTGTTGGAGTAGCCGGGTCCAGGGAAAGGTGGGGTCTGGATCTTACTTGAGATGACCAACGGTCCACGCCAAGTCTGCCCGCCATCAATCGAGAAATCCACTGTATGCGTGACGCAACACTTCCCCTTGCTCCCAGGAAACTGGTCCACGGTCGTCCACACCACACCGGAAGGGGCGACGTGTGGCAGCAGGTCAGTGTTGTTCTGCTTCGAGTCCAGGACGGGAAGCAACAGAGGCGTGGTCCAGTCTGTGTGCGTGCCGTCCGGCAACGCTTTGGCAGTCGAATAGAAGGGCTTGCTGCCAGAGCCATTGAAGTTCACCCACATGGCGTAGATCGTGTTGTAGAACGGACTCGCTGGGTTGTTGTCGATGGCCATCCATTGCTTATCCGGCTCCTGCCCGAAGCCCGCGTTGGTCGCGAACAGGATGTCTGGCTGCCCATTATGCGTGGTGATCCACTCCCGCGCGCTCGTCGCGCCATACGGGTGAACGGCCACGCTGATTGCCTCATTGCTGACGCTGGGATTGGGTTCCTGCCCGGTGTTGAACTGCATGCTGCCGTCCGCCTTGTACGCGAACTGGTACGGCAGGATCAGCTCATAGTAGTTGCCGAATCCGTCGAAGGCTCCCACTGGGTCGGTGTTGTCAGTCCAGCCTTCGTAACCTGGTATGTGACCCTGGACCGGCCACGTTTTTCCACCGTCCCAAGACTCGTAGAAGCCAAGGATATGGTTGTAGCCCTCCGCGCTGGAGAACCACTTGGTCGAGCCAATTATGTGCCTCGAGTTGGTCGGGTCGACCTGAATGTCGGACTCCGAGTGGTTGTTAACCAGCACTGGCGCAACTGCCGGGAACCCGGCGTTGCTCCCCTGCTGAGTGGCATACGGCCCGAGATCCTCACCTGTGGTGGCTGCACCATTACACAGCGTTTCGCCGGAGTACCAGTCGACGGGACCGTTGCTCACGGTGTACGGAACTTCCGGCGTGTAACAACTAACCTGCTGCGTCGTGACAAAGACGTTCGTGACGTGGTTTGCCGCAAAACTATCCCTGAAAAAGTCGTCGGTTTGCGTTCCCTGCGGAATGTTGCCTACTCCTGGTCCCACGGAGCCGGCGCGCGGCGAGACTCCGTAACTGGTCAGAAGGACGACTGCGACGGCAATCGAGAGTATGAGGCGTTTCATGGGTATATCCCTCCTTGCGTTCCGGTCCCAGGTTGCCGGACGCCCTGCGGTCAAACATAACTATATTCAAGTAGCTTCCCTGGTCCAACCTCATTCCATGTTCGCGCGCCTTGACGCAAGTGCCTGCGCCCGTTAGGCTGGCCAGCGCATGCAAAAATCGTCGAGGAAGTTTCTTGTCGTCCTGATTGGACTGCTGGTGCTGGGATATGTGGTCTATCACGCGACCGGGATGCTCCGTCATTCTGAATTTAGCGGTGCAGAAATGCTCCGCGCCGTCCGCAGCGCAAACCCTTACTATCTGATTCTTTCGCTCATTACGATTTACGTGTGTTATGCGGTCAGGTCGCTTCGGTGGCGAGTATTTCAGCAAAACTTGGGGCCTTCAAGTTTCTGGAATATCTACAAGATGACGCTCGCAGGATTTTCTGCGCTCCAATTACTGGGACGGCCGGCCGAACCCGTACGGCCCGTTCTCCTTGCGCGAAAAGAAAAGTTGCCCATATCGGGTATGTTTGGGGTTTATTTGCTGGAGAGGATTTTCGACTTCGCGAGTATGGGTGTGATTGCTGCAATCGCGCTCCTTCGATTCCGTGTGGACGCCGCGAGCAGCGAAACAGCACTGGCCTTGCAGAAAGGGGCAAAACCGGCAGCATCCCTTCTCATCCTCGGAATTCTTGCCGCAACTTCCTTGCTCGTGTATCTGCGCTTTCGCGGGACGGCATTGCTCGAAAGGCAGCTACAGCGTTGGGTACAGGCGCATGGATGGCGCGGTAAGATTGCGGGTATTGTGCTTGAGATTGCGCGCGGCGTGCAGACGATTCGGAATGGGCGAGATTTGACACTTGCGGTATTTTATTCGGCGCTTCACTGGTTTCTTGTTTTGGTCATTTATCTTTGGGTGGCGAAGAGTTTTGGCGGTACCCTAGGCATCCTGAGCCTCTCTGACGCCATGCTTGTTCTGGCCGTTACGCTGGTTGGCTCAGTATTGCAGTTGCCTGGCGTCGGCGGTGGTTCCCAGGCTGGCTCATTTGGGGCGTATACAAAAATCTTTCTAATAAAAAAAGAGGCAGCTCTTGCGGCATCTATTGTGATTTGGCTGATTACGTTTGCGGCGTGTAGTCTTGCGGGCGTGCCGCTGCTGATTCATGAAGGGCTTTCGCTAGGAAAATTGCGGGAATTAGCGAAGCACGAAAAAGAGGCCGCGGGCGAAAGTCCTGCCCAGCAAGGAGAATCAGCCCGGTGAAGTGTCCTTTTTGCGCGCAGATCGACGACAAAGTGATTGATTCGCGGGAAGGCCGCGTCGGCGACACGATTCGCCGGCGGCGCGAGTGTTTGAAGTGTGGCCGCCGGTTCACGACGTATGAACGCATTGACGAAATCCCTTACATGGTCATCAAGAAGGACGGCCGCCGTGAGCGCTTTGAGCGTCAGAAAATTTTACAGGGACTTTTGAAAGCATGCGAGAAACGGCCCGTGGCAACGCCGAAACTCGAAGCGATCGTGGACGAAATCGAAAGTGTTGTTCAGGAGTCCACGGAGCGCGAGCTGACCACCACGGAAATCGGCGAAATGATCATGCACCGTCTGAAGAAGCTGGATAAAGTCGCGTACGTGCGGTTCGCATCGGTGTACATGGACTTCAAGGACGTGCAGGAATTCATGAGTGAGCTGAAGAATCTGCTGAAGGATCG
>QHOV01000087.1 GCA_003218885.1 Verrucomicrobiota bacterium
TGAAAGAGGAAGCCGCGAAAGTTTGGGACCGCGCGGCGGAACTCGGAAAGCGTTACGGTTATCGGAACGCGCAGGTCACCGTGCTCGCGCCGACGGGCACGATCAGTTTCCTGATGGACTGCGACACGACCGGGATTGAACCGGACATCGCGCTGGTAAAATACAAGCTGCTTGCGGGCGGCGGCATGCTCAAAATTGTCAATCAAACCGTCAAGCCGGCGCTGGAGAAACTCGGTTACAACGCCGAGGAGATCGAACGCATCATCGCGCACATCGATGCGTTCGACACGATTGAAGACGTCACCGACACCGATGGAACCAAAATCTCATCCGGCCTGAAACCGGAACACTTGCCGATCTTCGATTGCGCGTTCAAGCCATTCAAAGGCCAGCGCTCGCTGCATTACCTGGCGCACCTGAAAATGATGGCTGCGGCGCAGCCATTTCTGAGCGGCGCGATTTCGAAGACCGTCAACATGCCCGCAGCAGCGACGGTGGACGACATCATGAACACCTACGTCGAAGGTTGGCGGCTGGGGTTGAAATCGATCGCGATTTATCGCGATAGTTCGAAACGATCTGCGCCTTTGAACACGCGCAAGACAAAAGACATGGGCACTGTAGCCGGCATCGTTGATGCCAGCCCTGAGGGGCACGCGCTCCAAAAGCGCATTCTCGAGTTGGAACAAGAATTGGCCACAGTGCGCAACCGGCTTGATCAACCGGTTCGGCATCGCATGCCAGACACACGCAATTCCATGACCCATCGGTTCGAGATCGCTGGTCACGAGGGTTACATCACCGTGGGTTTGTATGAGGACGGGCAACCGGGCGAGCTCTTCATCACTATGTCGAAAGAGGGAAGCACCATCGGCGGACTCATGGACACGGTCGGCACCCTCACGTCGATCGCGTTGCAGTACGGTGTGCCGCTGGAGAGTCTCGTGAAAAAATTCGCGTATCAGCGATTCGAGCCGAGCGGGTTCACAAAAAATCCAGATATCCGCCACGCAACCAGCATCACCGATTACGTGTTCCGCTGGCTAGCGTGCCAATTCATCAAAGGCTACAAGGAAGCGACAGCACCAAACCGCGCGCAGCCGGATTTGCCGCTCAAAGAAATCGCCGAGATCGAGAAGAAAGTTCTGAACCGGCCAGTCACGGATTTAGCGCGCACTGGCGACAAACAAGTGATCGACGTGATCACGAACAAGTCGGCCGGTGATCCTGCCACCGTCGGAGGAAATGGTAACGGCGCCGGCAACTCGGCGGACCGCGTAACAGTAGCGCTCGGCAGCATCTTCATGGGAATTACCTGTTCGGTGTGCGGCAGCGACAAAGTCATCCGCGCAGGCGCATGCGGCGTCTGCATCGAATGCGGCACCAGCCAAGGCTGTAGCTGAGACCTGCGAATCACGCAGATCGACGCGAAGCCAACATAACGTCCATTAGCTGGATAATCGGACTAACCTGCGCTTGATTGGACACGCGGGCGCACATGGTTACACTGCGCCGGCCGGCTTTGGCTACGGACTAAATGAACAAACTCGACGCGCAGAGACAAAAAGAGATTCAGCAGGCTGAGGAACTGCTTTTTGCGGGGCCGCAGGCGCTCGGTTTTGCCAAGGGACTTTTCCAAGGCCATTTCGTCTCTGATTGGGTGATGCCTTATCCGCGCATTCCGGCGGCGCAACAAATCGAGTTGGATGAAACGCTCACCGAACTTCGGCAATTTCTCGATGAACATCTTGATCCTGCGGAAATCGATCGACAGGCGGATATTCCGCGCGAGGTGATCGACGGCCTTGGTCGCGTCGGTGTGCTTGGTATGACCGCGCCGAAGGAATACGGCGGACGGGGCTTCTCGCAAATGGCGAACTGCAAAGTGCTGGAAGAAATCGGCCGCCGTTGCGCGTCGACATCGGTTTTCGTGAACGCGCACCACTCGATCGGGATCCGTGCGTTACTGCTCTTTGGAACACACGAACAAAAACAGCGATGGCTACCCAAATTATCAAGTGGCGAGCAGTTGGGTTCATTCGCTCTCACTGAGAAGGAAGCCGGATCGGATGCGGCAAATGTGCAGATGCAGGCGCATCCCAGCGAGGACGGGTCGCACTTTATTTTGAACGGCGAAAAACGTTACATCACCAACGCTGCGATCGCACACGAGCTCACGGTGATGGCGCGCACGCCGGTGCCGGGTTCAGACAAGACCGCGATCACGGCATTTCTGGTCACGCCTGACATGCCGGGATTCGAAATCCTCGAAGCGCGCATGCCGAAGATGGGAATCCGCGGGACCGCCACGGGGCGATTTGCGTTGCACGACGTCAAAGTTCCCAAGGAAAATATTCTGGGCACGATGGGCAAAGGACTAAAAGTCGCACTGACGGTGCTGGATTTCGGGCGGACCACATTCGGCGCATGCTGCACCGGCGCGGCGAAAACCTGTTTGGAACTCGCTGTTCAACACGCGAACACGCGCAAACAATTCAACAAAACGCTGGGCAATTTCGAGCTGGTCAAAAAGAAAATCGCGCGCATTGCGGCCGACGCGTACGCAATGGAAGCGATGACCACGGTCACCGCGTCGTTGATCGATCGCGGTTTGGAGGATTACATGATCGAGACCGCGATGCTGAAGGTCTTCACTACCGAGCGGCTCTGGGAGTGTATCAATGACGTGTTTCAGATTTATGGCGGCTCGGCTTATTTCGTCGATCTCTCATTGGAGCGAATGATGCGCGATGCGCGCATTAACCAGATCGGGGAAGGCGCGAATGAAGTGCTCACTTCGTTCATTGCGTTGGTCGGCATGCGCGGACCTGGCATGGAGTTCAAGGAAATTTATGACACCATGATGAAGCCATCCCGCGATCGAATGAGCAAAGCGTGGGCCGCGGGAAAGAACCGGCTTGGCGCGACGATTTGCGTTCCCGATGTGCCAGTGCGAAGCGACGAGCTTCGCGGGCATGCGCGACAACTCGGCCGATTGATCTGGCGTTTTAATGTTGCTGTCAACCGCGCGTTGATCACGTATCGCGAGCCGATTCTCGACATGCAGCTTGTTCAGGAACGCATCGCGAATGCGGCAATGGATCTGTTTGCATCAACGTGTGTCCTCAGCCGACTGGACAGCGAAATTCAGTTTGCTCGTCGAAATGGCGATGCGGCACCGCCCGATCACTCAGCTGCCGATCTGTTTTTGCGACAATCATTTCGCCGAATTCGCGGTTTCCTTGGCGCACTGACGGACAACGACGACAAAGCGGTGCTCGCAGCAGCAAAATCCAGCTTAGCTAAGCCACCAAGCTAAATTTGGCCGCACGCATTTATACCGACAAAGATGTCGATCTTCGCTGGCTGAAGGGAAAAATTTCCTCAGTGATCGGCTTCGGCGCGCAAGGCCGTGCGCACGCTCTCAATCTTCGGGATAGTGGGATCGACGTAATTGTTGGGCTTTATGCCGGCAGCAAGTCGCGCGCTCGGGCCAGGCGAAGCGGGCTTCGAGTGCTCGACACACCCGAGGCTGTGCGACGCGGCGACATTATTTTTCTGGCGCTTTCAGATACGAAGATGCCGGCCATTTACAGGAAACAGATCGCTCCGAACTTGCGTCCAGATCAGACTCTGCTCTTTGCGCACGGCTTCGCGATTCATTACCGGACGATTGTTCCGCCCAAAGACATCGACGTGGTCATGGTCGCGCCCAAAGGACTGGGACCGATGGTGCGTCGAGAATTCGTGCAGGGTCGCGGCGTGCCTGCGTTGATTGCAGTTCATCAGGATCGCAGCAGACACGCGAAGCAAACGGCCCTGGCGTGGACGAAAGGAATCGGCTGCACGCGTGCCGGTGTACTCGAAACGACTTTTCGCGAGGAGACTGAGACCGATCTGTTCGGCGAGCAGGCCGTGCTCTGCGGCGGCACGAGCGCGCTCATTCGTGCCGGCTTTGACACGCTAACCCGCGCCGGCTATCCGGCTGAGCTCGCGTACTTCGAATGCCTGCACGAGCTCAAGTTTATTGTCGATCTTATCCACGAGGCAGGACTCACCGGAATGCGCAAACTGATTTCGGATACCGCCAAATGGGGCGAGCTGACCGTCGGTCCAAAGATTATCGATCAAACAGTGCAAAAACATATGAGATCTGCGCTGCGTGACATTCGCTCCGGAAAATTTGCACGCGAGTTTATTCGGGAAATGGAAACCGGCGCGCGTCGTCGCATGCATGTGCTAGACAAAGCTGAAGCGCACCCGATTGAAAAAGTTGGCGCGCGACTGCGCGGCCTAATGAGCTGGAAATAAAAACAAAAAGCAATCGGCGCTGCCGTGTCGGGCAGCGTTATCGCTCGCCGAACTGCGTTTTTTTGGCGAAATTATTTATTCGCGCCCGATAACCAGTAGCGGGTTGGCGGTGGTCGGAAACGTACCGACCAATCGTTCGCATCGCATGGGAATGCCAGAAGCGACGGTCTTTATGTAGCAGATTTTTACAACCGCTGGACTAGCAATCTGCTGCGTTGGCCGCGCAACTACGTTCTTGCCTGGATCTGAAGCAAATGCCGATGCGCAAAATGCGAGCGCGAGCACGATGCCTGCATATGTTTTCATGCCCTGATTGTGAGCCTGCTTCGAACTTTGCGCAAGCGAATTCATAGTGCGTAGAAGCGACAATTTCAGCCACCTCCCTTCGCCACGGATACGGCGGGGCAGCCCGCCTTTGTCTCGCAGTTGCGGCAACGACGCGACAGGAGGTCCCGGCGTGCAAGAACGAACATCAATCTGCCCAGAGAAAGTGTTCCAAGCGCAGATGATTCAGCCGGGCCTTGGCTTCTTCGCTTCGGTTGCCACTCGCCGCGGCCAGGCGCTCATAAATCGCAGCTGCGGACTGCCATTTCGAATCTTCCTCCAGTAGCCGCGCGGCATTAAATCCGGCCTTGTAGTACCAGAAGAGTTCACGTTGTCCGTATGGGCGCGTTTTGTCCTCCAGGATTTTGTAAAACGTCTCAAGCGCGCCGCCGCGGTCGTCTTTCTTTTCTAAACAGAGGGCCTTTTTGAATAGCGACTGGTTGCGCCAATGGCTGGGTTCGTTTTTGTCCAACGCGAGTTGGTCATAAATTTCGATGGCCTGCTGGTAATTCGCGCTGCCTCCCATCTCAGAAAAAATGTCGCCCTTGGCGCAAAGCGCTTCCCGTTTTTCAGACGGCGGAGCATCGCTTTTCAGCACTTCATCGTACAACGCAAGAGCATCTTTGGTCTTGCCAAGCTTGCGCTCGATGAGGGCTTGTTCATTGCGCGCGGACCACCGCAGCGCGCCGTTTTTTTGCACGATCTGATCGAACAGAACAATCGCCCGGTCCAGCGAATGCTCGCCCATGCTCGACATGGCCGATTCTGCCGCGAAAAAAAGTGCTCTTTCCGCGAGAGAGTCATCCGGATTCTGCTCCGTGATAATTTCAAACTGCGTCTGCGCGTTTGCGAAATCCTGGCGCCGATAATAAAGCTCCGCTAATTTCATTCGAACTTCCGGAGCGAACGGTGAGAGGCCGTGTTGCTCCAGAAATCGCTTTGCGAGCTCAATGACTTTCGTCTCGTTTCCACCCGCTGATTCTTCTACCCAGATGCTGAGATAATCGGCGCGCTCCGCGGCCGCGGCGGTCGGCGCCGACTCGGCTGCGTGAGCGAGATCTCTGCGCGCATCATCCACGCGCGGCGGCGACGAGTGAAAGGCCAGCTCAGCCAGGGCAACCCATGCTTCCGACACGCGCGGATTCTTGGGAAAATCGCGAATGAACTGCTGCAACGATACCTCCGCTTTTTTGTCGTCTTTTGCCGCCTGCATCAGGCCTTCCTCCAATCGTAAGTTGGCGCGAGCCTCATCGTCAACGCCCTGCTTCTCCAGTTCGCTGTAATTAACCAGAAAACGAGCGTAGATTTGTTCAAAAGACGCCGTCGCGGTGTCAAATCGCTTCGCCAAGTAGTGCGCTTGCGCAGATAAAAAATCGATTCGAGCCAGCAAAGCCGGTTCGGGACGCAGCAGACGCGCCTCATCCAAGATCGCAATCGCCTCATCGAAATGCCGGTCTTCCACTTCAAATTGTGCGAACTCTAGAAAAGCAGGTGCGATCGCCGGCGATTTGATGCCGGCGCGTCGCAGGTCGGAAAATAGTTGCCGGGCTCGGTCACTCCGGCCGGCGCGAATTTCCAGCCGAGCGAGATACCATCGGGCAAATGTTCGCCGCGGCTCTTCCGGCCTGCGCACCCATTTCTCCAGTTCGTTGCGCGACGGTTTGTGCTCTGCTCGATACAACTCATCTAGTTTTGCGAACAGAAGAGACAGATCCGGGTCTGCCGGGTGAAGATCGACAAACTGCTCAATGACATCATCTCCGGCTTCCGGTGTTTTTAGTTGCAGGTGTGCTTCGGCGATGCCGAAGAGTGCCGCGATTAGCGTGGCATGAGCTGCTCCCTCCGGCCTTCTCAGAAGCGCTTGAAACATGCCGATTGCTCTCTCCGGGCGCTGCAAAATCAGCTCCAGGCGTCCGCGTAACAGCCGCCGTTCTCTCCGCTCGGCAACCGATCTCGGCTTCATTTCTTCCAAGAGACGCTGCGTATTAGCGGCGTCTGCCATTTCAATGGATAGCTCTGCCGCTCGTAACTGCGCTCGGATAGCCCATTCTTTGTCGTGGAGGAGAAGGTTGAGCTTTCTCAAAGCTTCTTCCCGCTTTCCTAAGGCGCGCAGCATCTCCGCGGTCCCAAAAGTGGCTGCTCCGCGAAACGGTGAACCTTCGTGCGTAGCCAATTCCTCATACAGCCGCAGCGCATCGGCCCATCGCTTCAGGCCGGCGAAGGCTTGGGCGCGCCAGAACCTTGCCCACGGGAGTTCGCGTACTCGACCGTCTGCCAACAAGACGAGGGTATCTTCCGGCTCCCTTGCAGCCACCTGAGCTTCGGCAAGTTTCTCGGCGACCGCGCGCCATTCGGCATCGGGCAGATTCCTGTTTAGCAACGCCTGCAACCGCACAACCGCGACTTCCGGCACGCCTTCTGGAAGCGGCGCGCTCGCTTCGGCAATCTCAGCGGAAATGTCCGCACGCGCGAGTGGCGTGAGCATGCCTATGAAACAGATGAATGCAATGTGTCTTATCAGGCTCATCTTCTCTCCAGCATTGGCCGCAAATATCGCCCCGTATGGCTACTTGGAAGAGCTGCGATCTTCTCCGGCGTACCGGCTCCGACGAGATCGCCGCCACCTTCGCCACCCTCAGGTCCCAAATCGATGATCCAGTCGGCGCACTTGATCATCTCCAGATTATGTTCAATCACAATCACCGTATTACCTGCATTGCGCAGCTTCATTAACACTTGCAGCAGTTTCTCGATATCGGCGAAATGCAATCCGGTTGTCGGCTCATCAAGAATGTAAAGGGTGCGCCCGGTTGCTTTTTTCGCAAGCTCGGTGGCGAGTTTCACCCGCTGCGCTTCTCCGCCGGAAAGAGTTGTCCCGGCCTGGCCAAGTCGCAGATAACCAAGACCGACATCCAGCAGTGAGTTTAGCTTTTCTGAGATGCTGGGCACATTGCGGAAAAAGCGCGCCGCCTCATCAACGGTTAGATCGAGCACGTCGGCAATATTCTTGCCTTTGTAAGTGATCTCGAGCGTCTCACGGTTGTAACGCTTGCCATGGCACACTTCGCATTCGACATACACGTCCGGTAAAAAGTGCATCTCGATTTTGATCAACCCGTCGCCTTCGCAGTTTTCGCAACGGCCGCCTTTGACGTTGAAACTGAAACGGCCCGGGTCATACCCACGCACGCGCGCGGCCGGCAATTGCGCGAACAGCTCGCGTATCGGCGTAAAGGCGCCGGTGTAAGTGACGGGATTTGATCGCGGCGTTCGGCCAATCGCGCTTTGGTCAATCACGATAGCCTTGTCGATCTGTTCCACTCCTTGAAGCGCCCGATGAGTGCCCGGTTTTTCTTTCGCGTTGTAGAAACGCCGGAACAGCGCGCGCCGCAGAATGTCATCCACCAGAGTGGATTTGCCGCTGCCGGAGACACCGGTCACACAGGTGAGACAACCAAGAGGAAAGGATACCTCGATTTTCTTGAGGTTGTTCTCAGTTGCACCGACCACTGTAAGCCAGCCATCGGATCGTGGCTGAACGCGCTGCTTTGGAATCGCGATGCGCGCGCGTCCGGAAAGATAATCGCCGGTTAACGAATTCTTCGCGCGCAGGATGTCGTTAAGTTTCCCTTGTGCCACGATTTGGCCTCCGCGCGGACCTGCGCCCGGGCCAAGATCGATAATGTGATCGGCAGCCCGGATGGTTTCTTCGTCATGTTCAACTACAATGACCGAATTGCCCAAATCACGAAGACGCCACAGTGTCCCCAGCAATCGCGCATTGTCGCGCTGATGCAACCCGATGCTTGGTTCATCCAAAATGTAAAGAACCCCGGCAAGACCGGAGCCGATCTGTGTCGCCAATCGGATTCGCTGTGCCTCGCCACCGGAAAGCGTCCCGCTTTGCCGATCGAGGGTGAGATAACCGAGCCCGACTTCAACAAGAAATTGCAAGCGTGATTGAATTTCGCGTACCACGTCGGTCACAATGGTTTGCTGCTGCGCAGTCAGCTCCAGCGCAGCTATAAACCGGGCAGCCGCTTCGATAGTAAGCTCGCTGAATTGGTGAATGTTGAGTTCGCATGCGTGTCGATCTTTTATCGTCACGGCAAGAATTTCCGGTTTGAGCCTTGCTCCATTGCACACCTTGCACGGTTCGCGCGTCATGAACGAGCGAATGCGATTACGGGTGAATTCGCTCTGGGTTTGCTCGTAAAGCCGCTGCATTTGCGGCACGAGTCCCTCGAATGGTTTCGCGACTCTTCGCTCGCCGCCGTCGTTGAAATTTATTTCAATCGCCGTCCCGTTCGTGCCGAAGTACAGCGCTTGTTTAAATTGCTCTGGCAAATCGCTAAAAGGAACGTCTTCATCGACGTGAAAGTGTTTCACCAGCGCCTTTTGCAAATGGCGGTAATATGCTTGCATCCGTTTTGTCCCGCGTCGCCACGGCGTGATTGCTCCTTCGGCCAGCGTTCTGCCAGGATCGGAAATCATTAGATCCGGATCGCAGACCAACTGCGTGCCAAGCCCATGGCAAGCTGGGCATGCTCCCAAATGGCTGTTGAAAGAAAAATATTTGGGAGTCAGCTCAGCTAACGTGAATCCAGTCTGCGCATTCCCGTAATCCGTAGAGTAGCGCCGTTCTTCCCACTCTTCTGATTCAATGTTGGATGTTGGACGTTCGGCGTTAGGCGTTTTCTGCGTCGATCGCAAGATTGACAATTTGTTCCCGCCCCATTTGAGCGCAGTCTCAATTGAGTCTGTCAGGCGCACACGAATCCCATCGCGCATGACCAACCGATCGACTACCGCCTCGATAGTATGCCGCTTGTTCTTGTTGAGCCGGATCGGCTTGGGGCAATCCAGCTCGGTAATCTGACCGTCAATCCGCGCGCGGATGAATCCTTCGCGCTTGATCTTTTCGATCACATCCCGGAATTCGCCCGGTTGATTCTCGATCAGTGGCGCTAGCACAATAATTTTGGAACCCGGCTCGTATGCCAGGATCTGATCGACAATTTGCTGAGGCGTTTTGCGACTCAGCGGTTGTCCAGTTAGCGGATCGTGCGGCTGGCCAACAGCGGAAAAGAGGACCCGAAGATAATCGTAAATTTCAGTGGTGGTCGCGATTGTGGATCTCGGATTGGCACCGGCGCTGCGCTGTTCGATGGCGATCGCAGGAGAAAGCCCCTGGATAAAATCGACATTTGGCTTTTCCATCTGATCGAGGAATTGCCGCGCATACGCGGAGAGGCTTTCGACGTATCGGCGTTGCCCCTCGGCATAAAGAGTATCGAAAGCCAGCGAGGACTTCCCCGAGCCACTCAGACCGGTGATGACCACCAGCTTCTCCCGTGGAATCTCCACATGAAGATTCTTGAGATTGTGCTGGCGGGCACCACTAATTTTGATAACTTGCGCAGGCATTCGGACCGTAAGCGTCGAACTTATTAGTCAAGCACAACCGCGATTCTTCTCCAGAGAAATTGCCCAGCTCAGAGTAAAACCCGGCAGTTTCATCTCGACGTAGGCTTTGCTATTTCCAGTGTCGATGCGCAATCACACTTCGCAGGTATTTCTGAGCTGGCTTCCAGCTCATCGCTTGGCAGACGGATTGGCAATTGCCAGTGCATGTCTCTTTATTTTTCTGGCGGCGTATCGAATTCAGCTTCCGGGTCTTTATTATGACGAAGTGGCCTTTATCAATGCTGCCCAAGGCGCTCCCGACAACACGTTCATTTACATGAGACTGGGACCCATGCCGTTCCTTATCATGCCGTATCTGGGAGCTTTAAAAGCATGGATCTATGCTCCCGTTTTCCACTTCTGCGGAGTGTCGCCCTTAACTATCCGTTTGCCGGCTATTCTGCTCGCGGCGGTAACACTGCTGATTTTTTATCGCGCCATCCGAGATGCCCTTGGATTGATCTGGGCCGTCGTCGCCATTTGGATAATGGCGGTTGACCCCGGCAATCTGTTTCCCAGCCGGCTGGATTGGGGCCCGACTGTGTTAATGCACTTCTTCCAAGCTGTTATTCTTGCTCTTTGGTTTAGTTATCGCAAGAACCCGCAGCTGTGGAAGCCAGTTCTGATTTTGGGGTGCTTCGGACTGGGTTTTTTCGATAAGTTCAATTTCGTTTGGTTCCTGTTAGCTTTCACCGCTGGGATCATCTTGTGCTATCCGGAGAGCCTTCTGACTTTGTGGAGTTCCTTGCCGAGATTTGCCCGTTGGCTGGCAATGATTCTTATTCTGGTTGGATTTGGGGCGATACTGCACCTAATCTTGCCTCTTCTTTCCATTCAGCCAACCAAGATTCATACGGCGGGCCTCGAAGTTAAGTGGAGTGCGCTTCTAAGCACGTTATCAGGCCGAGCAGTGGCTGGATTTATCTTTGGAAACGCCAGTGGGATAATTCCTGTTGTTCCCTTTTGGCTAATTGTTACCGATAGTTGTCTGGGACTCGCATGCTTATTATCTGCGACGTCAAATTCTAGAGGATGTGAGAATCGAAAAAACGGTTTCTTTTGCCTCCTCATTGGTTTTCTGATCTTCATTCAGATCGCGATCACGCCTCAAGCGGGAGGTCCGCACCACTATTCAATGATTTTTCCGTTGCCTCTCTTAGCCTTAGCCTTCCTAGCGAAGCCGTTGTATAGCCAAATCACCGATAAGAACTTCCAGCGACTCGCTGCTGTCGTTTTCGGCTCCGCGGCGATGTGTATTTTTATCGTGAACGGCCACAACACTGCGACATATCTGTCTCATTTTCGAACGAATCGGCATTACAACCCACGGTGGTCTCCAGAAATCTATTCTCTATCAGAGTATATTAACGAACATGGCTTCGAGGCGAACTGCATAATCAGCGCGGACTGGGGGCTGCACGATCAGCTTCACGCGCTTGCGCCCAAGACACTCCGGCGGCGGATGCGAGATTTTTGGCCCGTGTTCAAACAGCTTGGGCAGAAGACTCAACAAGAGCAAAACAAAACGCTACGCAGCATTTTTCCAGATGGTACAAATTTTGTGCTCACATTCGCCGCTTCGAAGGAAACATTCCCGGAAACGCGACAAAATTTTCTCGCTTCATTGGCAACCCACCCAGAGTTGAAATCTCGTTTGGCAAAGGAATTTTGGTTTAGAGACGAGAAGATTTACGAGCTTTACGAGGTAGTTCGCGCATCGCATAGTGTATGGTAGCGAAATTGAAACGTAGTTGCGGCGGTGATAATAGGCGGTTTCTGCGCGTCAAGCTCCGCATCGAGCGTTCTTCGGATTATGCTGGAGCGCACCGCCGGTTTTGGTAACTTGCGCAGGCATTGTGACCACAAACGTCGAACCTATAGGTCAAGTACAACCGTTCTTCTTCTCCAGCAAAATTGCATTATCGAGACTCCGATAGGATGCTTGCCGCGGCGAACTTCCGTGCCTCTTGAAAGAGATGAAAATCTCAATCGTAATCCCCTGCTACAATGAAAAGGACACAATCGAGAAGATCGTTGAGGCCGTTCGTAACGCACCCTTGAAGAGCAGAGAGATCATTGTGGTAGACGATTGTTCCCAAGACGGGACGCAGACTCTGCTCCAGGAGAAGGTTTCGCAGCTGGTTGATCGCGTTATTTATCATCCGGTAAATCGGGGCAAGGGAGCGGCCCTGCGCAGCGGCTTCGCAGCCGCGACTGGCGATTTTATTCTAGTACAGGACGCCGATCTGGAATACAGCCCCGAAGATTATCCAGTGCTTCTGGAGCCGCTTATAGCAGGCAAGGCAGACGCGGTCTTTGGATCCCGGTTCATGGGCGGGCGACCACATCGCGTACTCTTTTTCTGGCACATGGTCGGTAATAAGTTTTTGACGCTGCTCTCCAATATGTTCACTAATATTAATCTCACCGACATGGAAACAGGCTACAAGGCCTTTAGAGCTCCTCTTATCAAATCTATTCACATAGAAGAAGATCGGTTTGGCGTTGAGCCGGAAATCATCGCCAAACTCGCCCGCACAGGCTGTAGAATTTACGAAGTGGGGATCTCATACAGCGGACGCACCTATGCAGAGGGCAAGAAAATCAATTGGAAGGACGGCGTAAGGGCCATTTACGCGATCTTCAAATACAACCTGGAGCGCCGCAGAGTATGAAGGAAGCTACTGTGCAAAAGACCGAAAGACGGTGGCCTTTCCCAGACATGTCTCGCTGGTGCGGCGCGGCTTGGATCAACCGCAAGGGATGTTATTTAAAAGCTGCTAAGCCGGCGTTATTCCATTGACCGTCGAGCATGCCAGCCGCTGGGGCCGTGTTCGGTGCGCAACTTGCGCGCGACAACGATTATTCGGGCCATATGCTGGGCCTTGCTCCCGCTCGGCAGAGCCGCTTTCTTGACTTCCTGGACATCAGTGAATCCGATCAGTTCCAGATTCTTTTTCAGGACCGGCGTGCTCAGCGCCCAAAAATTGGTCGTATCGTTATTTTGTCCGTACATAAAATAACAGATATTGGGATCCTCAGGATGATCATAGACCTGAGTCTCGAGGGCGATGTAACCGCCTAGTTTCAGGTTCTCGAAACTTCGCTGGAGCGACAGCAACGGATTGGGGAGATGATACAACGTGCCAAAATGAAGGATGACATCGAACTCGTCGGGACGGCTGAATGTTTCCGCACTGGCCAGCTCAAACTCACACGAGACGCCTGCCAGCACAGCAAGAAAACGCGCGGCCTCGACATGACGCGGGACAATATCGATGCCTGTGGCCGAAAATTGGTATTCCAACGCGGCATGAATCGAGTTGTAACCCGCATTGCAGCCGATATCCAGCAGGCGGCCGCCTGCAAGTTCTCCGAGTGGGACTACCGAGGCGGCATCCCTGAATTTTTTCAAGGGCGATTCGGAAAACAGCGTAAGCCGGGCGCAATTGAGTGTCGAAACCCCATTATCAAAGTCCAGGCGATGGTTCCACGGCTCCCAAAGCCGCAGCTTTTCCTGCAACGCCTGAGGCGAGAGCGACGTGTGCAGCGTGAGAAAATCGGCTTCCATTGCAACCTCCGTAAGGGCTGGCGCGAGGGAGACTCAAGCACAACGATTCTTTTCCTCCAGCGAAATTGTGTTACTTGAATCAAATCTGCGATTAAGATGGAACCGACAATGGCAGTTATGGAAGCTGTGTTGAACGAGCGCGAGACCAGCAGAGAGGTCTGGGGACCGGCCGCGCTCGATGAAAGGCGCGAGCGAACGCGGGATCATCTGGCAAAAATTGCCGCTCGACGCCAGAGCTGGATCAACCGCAACAGGTACTACTATGAGCTGCTAAACCGGCTTCTTCGTTTTTTGGTGGAACCGCAGAAGAAGGTCCTCTCTGTTCGCTGCGATACCGGCAACGTTTTGGCTGCCGTCAGGCCACGCAACGGCAAAGGTATCGATATCTGCGCCGAGATTGTGGAAATCGCACAGCAACGAAATCCGCCCTTCGAATTCGCGGTGGCTTTTCCGGACAAAGAGGAGTTTCAGCAGGCTTTCAAGCCAGACGAGAAATTCGATTACATCCTCTTTAACGATATCGGCGATACGGTGGATGTGCTTCAAGCTCTACGCAATTTGACGCCGCTTTGCCAGAGACATACTCGTGTGTTAATAACAACTTACAACCATCTTTGGGAGCCGCTCGTTACCTTTGCCGAATGGGTCGGGATGAAGGTGCCGCGCACCGAGCAGAACTGGCTTTCTACCGCTGATATCCGAAATCTGTTGAAGCTCGCCGGTTTTGAAGCTCTCGAGACACATCGAATCGTCCTTTTACCGAAATATTTGCCGTTGCTATCTGGTTTCTTTAATCGTTTTTGTGCGCGCCTGCCGTTTCTGAGCAAACTTTGCATGACGCAGGTGGTCCTGGCGCGAATGGTGCCGCCGTCAGTTGAGTTGAAAGAACTTTCCATATCAGTCGTCATTCCTTGTAAAAATGAGAAAGGAAATGTGGAGGATGCCGCTCGCCGCATTCCGTCTCTCGCGGGCAAGACAGAGATAATTTTCTGTGACGATCAATCGACCGATGGCACCGCTGAAGAGGTGTTGCGGGTGCAGTCGCTCTATCCGAACAAGGATATTCACCTTGAGCACGGGCCGGGAGTTTGCAAGTCGCGAAACGTCTGGACCGGTTTCAACGCAGCGTCAGGCGATATTTTAATGATCCTCGATGCCGACCTGACGACCATTCCCGAAGAGCTGCCCTACTTCATCGATGTTATGGTTTCGGGGCAGGCGGAATTTGTCAACGGATCGCGCCTGATCTATCCCGTGCCAAAAGGAGCAATGAACGGAGCAAACATGCTGGGCAACAAATTTTTCAGCCTCGCTTTTACCTATCTGCTCGGGCAGCGAGTAAAAGACACTCTATGCGGCACAAAAGTCCTCTGGAGAAGCGACTGGGAGCGGATTAAGCCAATGCTCGGAAGTTGGGGAACCGAAGACCGATGGGGAGACTATGAACTGTTATTTGGTGCCGCAAAGTTGAACCTTAAAATTCTGGACTTGCCGGTTCACTACCAGGAACGCATTTACGGTTCCACGAAGATGACCAAGGTCTTTCGGAACGGACTTGTCATGCTGAAGATGTGCTGGCATGGATTTCTGAAATTAAGACTCGGCTACTAACTCGCTAACTCAAATTTTCGGCCTGGCGACCAACGCATGGGAGTTTCAAATTCGCGGTCATCTGAAAATTTTCTAATGCAAGAGCGCATTGCTAAAGAAATTCAACACGGCCGCTTCCTGGCCGAGCATGGGGCGGGCGAGATTTGGAATTGGGAGAGTCCAGCTGGTAAACTGCGCTGGGCGCGCCGGGTCAAGATGCTCAGCAGCCATCTCGGGCCGGGAATGAGCGTGCTCGAGTTGGGATGTGGTACTGGCTATTTCACTCGGGAACTGGCGCGCTCCGGGGCGGACGTTGTTGCGATTGACGTCTCACCTGAGCTTCTGGAAATCGCGACGGCGAATTCTTCTGCGCCAAATATTCGTTATGAAATCCAGAACGCCTACGCACTGAGCTATCCTGATGGCGTATTTGATTCCGTTGTGGGCAGCTCCGTTTTACATCACCTCGAAATCGAAGAGGCACTACGCGAGATTTACCGGGTGTTGCAAGCTGGCGGTGCGATTTACTTTACAGAGCCAAACATGCTGAATCCACAGATCGCCATACAAAAAAATGTGCCGTGTGTGAAGCGGAGGCTGGGCGATTCACCGGATGAGACCGCATTCTTCCGGTGGCCGCTCCGGCGCCTGCTCGAACAAACAGGCTATCGTGACGTTCGAATCGATCCTTTTGATTTCCTACACCCCCAAACGCCGGCTTCTCTAGTCGATCGATTGGACGCCCTTGGCCGATTTCTCGAAAACGTGCCGGTCATCTCGGAGTTTGCTGGCTCGCTGTATATCCGTGCAATCAAATGAGCAACGCAACAACGGTCTTGGAGAGTGAACAGGCGAAAGATCGGGCCGCAACACTGCGTAACCGCGCTCGGCTCGCTGCCCACAAAAACCTTCTTTTTTGGTATCGTGAGCTTTACCGTGATCAGTTCGAGGACTTTTCCAACCCAGCGGCGCTCTCGATACTAGAGATAGGGAGCGGCACGTCGCCTCTGAAACAATTTCTCTCAAACGTCGTCACGAGCGACGTGCTTGATCTGAGCTATCTCGACCTTGTTTTTGACTGCCACGAAATCGACAAGTTGGACGCGATCAAAGACAATAGTCTTGATGTTATTACGCTCACGAATGTGTTGCATCATCTAAAGAGCCCCATTGCGTTTCTCAAACGTGCAGCCAAGAAGTTGAAATCAGGCGGCAAGGTGATTGCGACTGAGCCTTTTTTTTCCGTGCTATCGACTGTCATCTTCAAGTATCTGCATCACGAAGCGGTTGATTTCCGGGTTTCCGAGCCGGAGTTGGGCGGAGTGCAGGGGCCGCTTGCATCGGCTAACATCGCGTTGCCCTGGCTGATTTTTTTTCGGAGGCCCGAATGGCTGCATCGTTTGAATGATAACTTCGATCTTGCGACTCTTTCAGTTCGGCCGTTTAGCGCTCTATCGTACATGGTTACCGGTGGAATATCGCATAGGCTGCCGGTTCCACGTTTTCTTTATCGCGCGTTATTTCCAGTGGACCTCGCGATCAGTCGCCGCTTTCCGGGCTTCTGCGCAGCTTTCTTTACCGTGACCCTGGCGCGACGCTGATGTGGTTAGTCTCGCTTCTTCGCGGAGTTGGCAACGAGATCTATGACCACGCCTTTCCCATTTACCGGCTATGTTATCGCCTTTTTAAAGCTTACGCTGATCGTGGAGAGCGGCAGCTGTTGAAAAGGATTTTGTCTGCGGGGGATGTCGTCGTGGACGCGGGTGCGAATATCGGTATCTATTCGCAGTTTCTTTCTCGCTGTGTTGGTCCGACCGGCGTTGTTCATTCATTCGAACCTTCGCCAGAGAATTTCAGGCGCTTGCAATCCGCCATGCGTAAGCTCGCAAATGTGCACGTGTCTCAGACCGCAGTGGGGGAGCGCAGCGGGAGATCCAAACTCTATATTTCGGATAAGCTAAATGTCGATCACCGGACTTACATGGTGCCGGGGGATTCGCGTGATACCATGCCAATCAATGTTGTAGCGCTGGATGATTACTTCAAACCCGGCCAGCGCGTTGACCTGATCAAAATGGATATTCAAGGTTATGAGCTTCATGCTTTGCGAGGGGCCAATCGTGTCTTGGCGGATAACCCCAATGCCAAATTGCTCCTTGAATTTTGGCCATACGGCCTGAAGCAGGCCGGAGCGAACTGGATTGACCTCATTGCAACTCTGGAGAGTAAAAACATGACCGTGTGTCAGGTAACAACGCATGGCCTCGTACCATTCCGTTCCGAGTCAGTTCGCGAGAGTCCGGATTGGTATGTGGATTTGTTTGCGTCATCGAAGTAACATCCCGGCGGTTACTGGCACGCCGCCAAGCGCTACTTACTAGCCTCTCGGTTCAGTGTTACCTGGTAGCATCAGGACCAGCCCACCGGCTTCCAAAACACGATGCCAGTCGGGATCTATCGATTTGAGGGTCGCAAGGACTCTTTGGCTTTCAGATTCGGGAACGGCAACAGCATTTGCGCGGCCGGTTTCTATCACCTGCCGAAATTTCGGTTCTAACATTGCAACCCGTTTGGGATTCTGGGAATGATCTCCCTCCACAAAAGCCTGCGCCTGACGGCGGAGAATGCCTTCGTCCGGATTGCCGGCATTCGAGAAATAATGCGCGACGAGTCGTGGGGCTGCCACTTTCATTTCGGGGAAAAGAAGCGGCAGCTCGCAACTGGCGGTCCAATTGGGTGCCAGCAGCTTGGCATGGGCGATGTATCTGCCGGCGGCTTTCGCAAAATCAATGTTCGCGGGAAGCAGCTGGTATTCCCTCGGCGATTTCCAACCGATGCCGAGCTTCGGATCTCTAGGCATGATCGATACTCCGCGGTAGCCATAAACGAAGCTTCCGACGACTGCTAAAACCGCTACCAAAGTTGGTAATCGGTCTTTCAGAAGGCTGCCCGGATGCCATAACCGAGAACCAGCAGCCGCGAGGAGGGCACATAGTAACGGCAGTTGCAGAAGATAGACAAGCCGAAAATAAGTGTAAGCAAGAATGTTCTTCATCCACCAGGGCGCCAATAGTGGGTTCAAACAAAGCAGCCACACAGCACATAGATAGGAGAATAGGAAAAGCCCATCCCGCCCTCTAACAATGATCAGTGGCACAACAATCATCAGTAAAGCGTCGCGCACATATTCGGCTGGGCCTCCGATAACATAATCTACAGCTTCGTGCCACGGCATGGATCTGGGCCCAAACGATCGCAGGTCGATTGGTTTTGGGATCACGTTAAGCGCCAGCAAAACCAATATTCCGATTGGATAGACGACCGGAATTGCCAGCAAAAGACCGCGGCGAACTTGCTTCCATAAATCGCCTCGTTCTTTCCGTTCGAATAACTCAAGCGTAAAATAGGCTACCCAGGAGCAGCCAATAACCGCCGGGATCGAGTAAAGCGCCGTGTTACTCAGGCCTATGCCAGCGATACCCAAAAAGGTGAGCCACGCCAGATCGCTTGGGTTGCCTCGATCAAGGAACCGGTAGCTAAGCGCCAGACCAATCGGCAAAAGCAAGATCGGTCGCAAATCCGAGCATGCCGGCAGTGTTGATCGATTCCAGTGAGTGGCCAGCTACAAGCGAAAATCCTGCTCCAAGCAAGGATCCGAGCGCCGACTCATCAGCGATAATCAGAAAACAGATTCCAAGCAAGGACCCGATCCCGGCAGCCCAGCGATCCAATCCGAGTCGTCGAGTGCACCAATAGAGAACAAATGGAAGTGAAAATGCCGCAAATGCATGGCCAACGACCTGATAAACGTACAGAGGCTTGATTCCTAGGTAGTGCCCCAGGAAGGCCATGAGCATCTCATGGCTGGTTGCCAAATGAACTGGCGAAAACGCCGCGGCATTCATATCGACACTCGTCTGATGAAGGAAGACCGGCTGATCGAGCGCTGAGAGCTGAGCGAGAGCTCGATGAAAATAGACCACATCATCCTGATTCGGCCGGCGCACGAACAAAATCGTGATTGCGTACGCCAGGCCAAGAACGAGCAGAAGGACATGGGATAAATGAAACCGATACCCTTTGCCTGGGATTGCGCCTGTTTTCTTCCACAGGCGCCGCAGCAAAAGGAATCCGCTAATAGCGAGAGCTAGGAAGCACCACGTGATTGTTTCTGCTGGCCATCTGGCGATTAGAACGAGATGATAGGCCAGGGTCCAAAATGCGACCGCGGCTATGGGCAGCAGTAGAACGTCGCCGGCGTTGGAGTCGGCGGGCTTCTCGGAAATCAGCATCGATTTCATCCTGGAATTCTTCGGAATCCCGACTCTTCGGTAGCAGCGTCTGGGAAGTCTGCTTCGTAGAGTCTTGTAAATCAGCGGGTGATCAGTCTCACGTTGGAACTCTACTTCGAAAGAGCAAAATCGTTGGAAAAGGATAGGTCATATCTTGAGGAAAGCGCATAAGGTTAAGCTCGTGTCCAAAAATCTTCACGGGAACGCTATAGCTTTTTTCATACTTAAATTTTCCTTGCGCCTCCACTTGTCTGACAGTTGCGCTAATTTGTGCCGGATCAATCTGGAGTGGGAATCCTACCAGAAAGAAGTCAGCGTTTTGCCAGGGACCCTGTAATTGAACCGCCACTTTTTCGCTGTTCAACGGCCTAGCAGCAGGCATTACCGTGTAAAAATAAGGTCCGTAGTGCCAGATGCCAATGGTCGCTGGCGCCTCGCCAATCAACTTTTGGAGATCTTCCCGAAGAGCCTGGCGAGCGTCCTTTTGCTGCATGCCGCGATCGTATGCTACATCGAAAGCAACAGACGACCCAACAACGAGTAGAAGCGCACCGGTTAAAACGACGGCAAGTGCCCGCTTGTTTCTCAGTCCCAACTGGAGGTCGCTGCAGGCTATGCCAACGAGTATACAAAATCCAGGAAACAAAAGCATGGTTATCCGAGCGAAATATGGCCCGAGGTAACCTTTTCCCATTAAATACAGATACAAAAGCGAGAAAATCAGTATTGGCACGGTAAGGCTGTAAAGACTGTGCCTGAAAACAAGATACAAAATCGCGCAGTAAGGAACCACCCAGAGCAAGGGATACGTCGCGAATGGAATCAGGTATGTGACATACCTCCATACAACCGATAAATTAACCAACTGACTCCTGGTGAACTCGTGTAACGAAGCGTATCTTAGCGTTTCCCCGGTAATTGCTTTTGTGACGCTTGACGGATCGAAAAACAGCATCGGATGACCCAGGAATAGTCCAATTCCAAATCCCAAACCGATCAACCAAACTTGACCTGCAGCTAAGTTTCTCACGCGCTCCAAAAGCCGGACCTTCCTGCTTTGCAAGTTATCCGTGCCATTAAATAGCAAATAGAGGCATGGAATCACTACTATGATCCCAACCGGATAACGGGTCGCTGCTCCCAAACCAGAAATTAGACCGACAGTAAAAAGCAGCTGCCACCGTTGGGTTTTCCGGAGCTTCAGAGACAGCCAAATAACCAGGGCGCACAATAAATTGCTCAAGATGTGAGTCCTCATAAAATGTGCGTAAATCACCTGCATTGGGAGAACAGCATAGCAAAGCGCGCCCACAAGAGACGCATAGAAATTCTGACTCGCTTCTCTAATGGCAAGAAATACAATAACAATGCTACAGAGATCGAACAGGATCGACATCCATCGGCAAATGTACAAAAGATCGGATTGATCGTTCGCGTTCATTGAGTCGGCAGGGCGCACGTCTTTTTTACCCGATATCTTAAGCATTGCTTGTGGCACGGCCCAAAGGTAATAATTAAAGGTGCCTTCAAAGTATGCACCAGGTGCCTTAATACGGCCTGCTAATAAATCTAGCTGGAGGACGCCCCTAAGACTGACAAACTCGTCCGGCTGAAAATTCAGTTCATGGCCATATCCGCTGCTGAGGCCCCAGCTCAATCCAGGTAGTCGAAGGCAGGCTGCTAACAAGAGGAGCCCTGAGAATAAGGCGGGTCGAAGAATTTTGTGCACAAGTCAACCTCCGGGTGCGACACTTCGGAAAAGGGCTGTGAACTGCATTAGTGTGGTGGCCACGGTTCGTCAGACCCGACGGGAGCAAGCTTTAGAATTGCCGTCTTGCCGCGGGAATTATCTAGGAGGTGCCACTCGTATCCGGGAACAGCCGGCAGGCGCGACTGCTTGGTGGTCATTTCGTCACGCGAAACGAATAGCGCATAAACTGGGAGCGACTGTTCCAAGCCGTGTTCGACCATGGCCAGAGCCTGCGGCCGGTCATAGCGCCATGTATAGCTCCATTTGTAATTATGATTTCCATCGATCGGAGCGGCGATGAATGAGCGCGGCAAAAGAGCGTTCAAGTAAACAGGATCAATATCGGAGAGAAGGATTCCAGGTTGCCGCTTTAACACTCTGGCAAACTGCCTTTGCGCGACAAACTGGATGGATTGGCGAGGTGGTGCGGTAAAATGAAGAGCGTCCCACGCCTGCGACCGATTAATGCCATGTGTGTTATAGCCGGAACGCGAAGGATAACCGAGACAGGCCGCGGCAAGCAAGATGAAGACGGCCAGCACAGCAAGAATTTGTTTTCTGGCAACAAGGTTGTTTGCGGCCCAAGCGACAGGTAGGATAGCGACCGCGACTAAGAGAATCAAAACCGGGAGGTAAAAGCGTCCGTCTCTGCCAAACAAATAGCATAACGATGCCGTAAAAGAGCTCAACGCCGCTAAGAACGCGCAACCAATGAACCAGCTGAGCCGGATAAAGAACAATCCGGCGCAAGTTAGAAGGACGAAGGCTGGCACAAAGGAGGTACCGGTGCCGAAGATATTGGCAGCGTCATATCCGTGTGGCTGCACCGTGGCTTGGTTCCAAAGCATCAGAGCGTTTCGCGGAATATAGCGAAGACAAAAAAGAAGATGTTTCATGCTAAAATAAGGCGCCCAGAAGTCGTAGCCTGTTTTAAGCGGTGAATGAAACTGGATGGTATTGAACGCGAGCGCGGGGCTGGCCGCGAGCGCGAAAACAACCGGAAGCGCAGCGCAATGGAGCAGCCAGCGCAGTCGCATCCCCCGCATTGGGAACACAGCCATCGCCAGCAATACCGGTGCAAAAAAGAGCGACTGAAGTCGGACGTTTAATGAAAGACCAAGAAGAACGGCCGATAAATAGATTTTCCAGCGGCGTTCTTCCTTAACTCCCAGGTAGGCGAACATAAAGGCGAGGACAACTAACAACGAGGCACTCACTTCGCTCAGTGACGAACGACAGAACGTGAAGAAGCCAGGCAGGGTCGCGAGTACAAGCACTGCAAACCCGCCCGTCAATGGCATCGCCAGATATGCGTAAAAAGCAAATACAGCCAAAAGCAGGGCCAGCCCCATCGTTTGATTCGTCCGAAACGGTGCCAGCACGCTATCTGCTCCTGGCAGAACCTTCAGCCAGGGAAGCATCAGCACTGGGTAACCAAAGGGGTACCTTGATGGCAATCTCTCGTATCCAATCTGTATGTAAGGCCATGCATCCCTCCGCAGCGCTTTGGCCTGTGCGAAATATTCCGTCGCATCCGGATGCGGAGCAAGGTCGAGCAGCGTTGTCTTGCTGTAGTCAATTCTAAGAACCGCAAAGTAATAGAACGTTAGGGCGCAGAGGAGAAGCAATACGCCCACCAAGAACTGCGCAGGGGCAAATTTTGTCAGCCACATCGTTTTTGTGACAACTGTTTGGTTCATTTTTGAGTGACGCCGCGCTCTTATCGGAGATCAGAACCGGGAAAAAGCGCGATGTTTTATCCAGGGTTTCACAGCTTGGGAACTCACCAATTCACGGTTGCGCGAGCAGATAAATTGCGACAAGCGTGAGCAGAAAGTACGGCACAAGCACCGCCGCTCCTGCATAATCTTTAGCCATTCGCTGCCCAAAGAATAGCGCAATAACCGCAACGGCGGAAATGACTGCGCCATAGAACGCGACACTCGCATCGTGCAAAAGAATTACTGCGACGCACCCAATCGCGCTCAGTGCTCCGGCTGCGACTTCCAGAATCGTAATTACGGTCAGCAGAGCAGGCACAACTCTCGCTAACGGACTTCTCGCGAAATGTCCTTTTAGCCATTCGAGATTTCCGCGGCAATCGACAATTTTATCAATTCCCGATTGAAGAAAAAGAATCGCGAGAAAAGCAGAAGCGAAGATCCGCATCAGGTAGATTGCTCCGGCGAACGTGTGCAAACTTGGCATGACGAACACATCTAACTAGAAGGATCCAGTTTTGTCGATGCTTCCATCGTAGGAACATGCGCTCGACGTCCCGACAACAGCGTGCCATCCCCCACCAGCGAATCTGCTATCGCAAAAAAACAGGGACGCGGTTGTGTCCGCGTCCCTGTTTGTATTTTTTGATCCGATTATCGACCGACTATCGCGTAGTAGGCGAGATGCAGGTCGTTGCCGCCGTCCCCGTCTAGGTTGATCCAACCCTGGACCACATCGCCATGACCTGAATTGACAGTCACAGTCATGGTGGTCGAACCGTTGGCCGGCACGGTGACACTTCCCGGGACGGTGATCCGATCATCTGGCGTGCTCAGGGTTCCAGCGTTGTAGATGAGGGGGACCGTTCCTCCGAATGTATCGGGAGTGAACTTCGTCGTCGCGACATTGAATGTCTGATCACTGCCAGTCGGGTTATACAATGTCACAGTGAGCGAGGTCGGATGACCGACTGTAACTTTGCCGAAGCTCGCCGAAACCGGGTCCATCCATGTCGTCGCATCCGCAGCCACCGAGAGGTTCTCGCGCCCACCGCCCTGTGCTGTCGGTCCGATGTCGTGCAAACCGGTCTTGGCATCCTTAATCACCAGGTCCGCGTGATTGACGAGCGCTGACTTGACCTCCGCAGGCGACCACGAGGAGTTTAGGTTCAGGAGTACAGCCGCCGATCCCGCAATGTGCGGCGTTGACATCGATGTTCCGCTGAAGAAGGCCCATCCGGTGCCGTCGCCCGGACACGTGTCGGGCTTGCCTACGCAAGTGATCGAGCTCAGGACGTTCACGCCCACTGAGGTCAGGTCGGGCTTGACGGCGAAGTCGACGGCCGTCGGGCCCTGGCTGCTGAAGCCGGCCAAGATGTCCTTGTTGGGAGTGATGAACTCCTCAAACGTGGCGACCGCTGAAGCTGTGGTTTCTCCGGAGGCACGCAGTGCTGCCCCTTCACTCAGGCCGATCATGACTGCCGGCAAGTCGTCGCCGCCACCTCCATCCTTGGACATGGCGGTCGGGTCACCGGCAACATTGTTGATCACGAGCACGCCGATAGCACCGGCCGCGATCGCGTTGCGCACCTTCGTGCTGAAGGTGCACGTCCCGCGGTTGATGATTGCTAGCTTACCGGAAGCGCCCGGATCGACGCTGGTGCAGCTGGTGCTGTGTGTGTCGAAAAGATCATACGAGGCGGTGGAAAGTGCAGGAAACTCTCCGACGGCCGCACCGATCGTCGTTCCGCCACCCGCTGGATACGTGAACGGCTGGCCGACAAAATGCTGGTTCGTGCTCGCGCCGACGGTGATGATCTTGCGCGCACGGCCCGGCGACTCGAGAGTGCCTGGCCCGGGACCGCTGTTACCGGCCGCTACGGCCACGACCAAACCCGCGTCCACTGCGTTATCGAGCCCGTTCGCAAGCAGGTCGTTGTTACCGTGGTAGGTGCCACCTAGCGAAAGATTGAGAACGTCCATGCCGTCGGCGATCGCGGCATCGACTGCGTTTAAGATGTCCTCGCTGCGAGCGTTATCGACGTTGCCGGGAAAGACGTTGTAGTTCCCCAGCCAGGCGCCCGGCGCTATGCCGGATATGTCATCGATGCTCACGCCATTGACGACCGCAGTCTTGCCCGTAACCCCCGCCGCGATTCCAGCGGTGTGTGTCCCGTGGTCTTGGATGGCTTGGGCATCAAGGCCCTGCTGGTGGGCCTTGTTATAGAAGACCTTGGCAACAATGACCTTTGGCGAGACGTACTCGCAGTCTTGGTCGGGGTGGTGCGAAGTGCTATCTGCTGCATCGCATTTGGGAAATCCTGGAGGATAGCTGAAGCCAGTCGGGTCGAAGAAGAGGTGCAGCTCGTCGATCCCCGTGTCTATATCTCCAATCTTGATACCCGTGCCGGCGACGGACCTGCCGCCTGCGGCAGTCCAGGCATCCGACGCGTTGATGATCTTGTAGCTCTCGCTCAGGTTAGGATGATAAAGGGCGTTGTACTGGACGCGCTCCACCATCGGCGCGGCTGCGATCGTCTCCAGTGGCGTCCCGTTAAGTTGCACGGCGACCGCGTTGAGCGAGATATCGTACTCGCTGGTTATTCTTGCTCTGGACGCATTGGCTCGCAGCCAGCGTCTGAAATCGTTGCGTCCAGCAGACAACTGGGCGCGGTACGATCTCGCGGTGTAACTATTGAGATCAATTTTCTTTCCAGCGGCTGGTTTGCTAGCGGAATGAATACTCAGGGGATCACCTTTAAGTTGGACGATCGCGCTCGATGTATCCACGTCCTGGCCCGGGTTGAAGGCGTCAGCGCTTGCATTCGATCGAGGCGAGCCGCCCACGCCAAGTGCAATAACGCTCAAGCCAATCGAAGAGAATATCAGGAATGTTGCGAGGATTTTTTTCATAGGTGTTTAATGAGTGAAGGTTCACGACCGTCAGAGAGGACGTCTTGAATGTCAACATTCATTTGGCGTGAGAACGCGGTATCCATTGACATCGCAAACCGGCGACTAACTGTCGCCATCCGGCAAGCGGTCTGCTGGCGACCAGTTTCGAAATAGCGCCTACTATCAATTCTCGGTCTCAATCGCCTTGGGCGACTGCATCGGCAAAGGCGACATCGCCTGATTTCAAATCCAACTCCGCTTCGCCCGCTGTCCCAAAAACGCGCGCCCGGCTTTCATCAAATTCTTTTTCCCAGCGCGCGACCACCACCGTCGCAAGGCAATTGCCGATCACATTCACGCAGGTGCGCCCCATGTCCATCAATTCATCCACGCCGAAAATAATCGCCACACCGATCGGTCCCAATCCTGACGGCACAAACGAATTCAATGCCGCCAGCAAAATGACAAGCGACGATCGCGGCACGCCGGCGACGCCTTTGGAAGTCAGCATCAACGTCAACATCATTGTGATCTGTTGGCCTAACGACATGTGCCATCCTATGGTCGTCTCTGCTGCTTGCGCCACGAACACCGAGGCCATTGCCAGATACAATGTCGATCCTGTGAGGTTGAATGAATAGCCGGTCGGCATCACGAAGCCGACGATGTGCGGCGGCACGCCGTAACGCTCCATCGATTCCATTGCTTTCGGCAAGGCTGATTCGCTGCTCGTGGTCGCGAAGGCGAGCGCCGCAGGCTCGCGCACCGCCCTGACGAATTGCTGCAACGGAATCCGCGCGATCCAAATCACCAATCCAAAGATCAACAAGATGAAAATCACGAGAGCCAGATAAAGCGAGCCAATCAATTTGCCCAGATTCACCAGCACGCCCGGGCCCTGCGTGCCAATCGTATGCGCCATCGCCGCGCCAACCCCGATCGGCGCAAACATCATTACGTAATTTGTAAACTTGAACATGATCTGCGCGAGGCTCTCCATCGCCCGGATAATCGGTTTTCCCTTTTCGCCAATCGCTGATACAGCCAGCGCGAAGAGCACGCTGAATGCGACGATCTGCAAAACATCGCCGCGCACCATGGCGTCAATTACGCTGGAGGGGAACACGTGGACGATAGTTTCGACGAAAGTTTTCGGGTGACTTTGCTCAATCGTTTTAATGGCGTCGATGTTTGTGGCGGCGAGAGCCACCCCAATGCCGGGCTTGGTGAAATTCACAACAGCCAGTCCGATGAACAGCGCTGCGGTGGTTACGATTTCGAAGTAAATCAGTGCTTTGATTCCCATTCGCCCCACCTTGCGAAGCGCACCTGCGCCAGCGATTCCCGCGACAATGGTTGAGAAAACAAGCGGCGCGATGATGGATTTGATCAGGTTGATAAAGATGTCGCGCAAAAAATAGATTGCGTTCCCCCAATCGGGCCGGAGCCAGCCGATCAGACCGCCGGCAATGAGTCCGATCATAATTTGCACTGTCAAAGAGGGGCGATACCAAGGCCGGCGTGCCTTTTGCGAAACCGTCGCAGTCATCGCGATCGTCATTAACACAAAGGGAGATTCAAAACAGCACGCGTTTCAGCCTCGCGGCGGGCCTGACCTGTAAAGGAGCGGACGTCTTGGCTGCTGTTTTCGGCTGATGGCAGGCGTTAGTCTATCATCCGTCGATCAAGTTCGGCGTAAGCGTCGACGCGCCGATCGCGCAAAAATGGCCAATGCGTCCGTTGTTCGTTTACGCGATCCCATTCCACGTCGGCCATCACAATCTCTTCTTGATCGACGGATCCTTTTGCAATGACTTCGCCGTCTGGTCCGCAAACAAAACTTTGCCCCCAGAACTCGATTCCGTCGCCGCCGGCGGGTGCTTCATGGCCAACGCGATTTGCAACCGCGACATAGCAACCATTCGTGATCGCATGACTGCGCTGGACCGTTTCCCAGGCGGAATGTTGCGCGGCGCCGAACTCCTTCTTTTCCGACGGATGCCAGCCGATTGCCGTCGGATAAAAAATAATCTCCGCACCGCGCAATGCAGTTAGCCGCGCCGCTTCGGGATACCACTGGTCCCAGCAAACACAGACGCCAATTTTCCCCTGTGCCGTTTGCCACGCCTGAAATCCCAAGTCGCCTGGTGCGAAATAAAACTTCTCGTGATACAGCGGATCGTCCGGGATGTGCATCTTGCGATATTTGCCGAGCAACTTTCCATTTCTGTCGATGATTGCCGCGGTGTTGTGGTAAACGCCGGCGCTGCGCTTTTCGAAAAGTGAGGCAATAATCACCGTGCCGGTTTCCCGCGCCAGCTCTCCCAATGCCGCTGTCGATTTTCCCGGCACCTCCTCGGCCAGATCGAAATTTTTGTGATCTTCTGTCTGACAAAAATATTGCGATCGAAAAAGTTCCGGTAAACAAACCATCTGCGCGCCTTTTCCTGCCGCCTCGCGGATAAATTCAATCGCGCGCGCGAAATTCTTTTCCGGCTCAGGGCCGCAGCGCATCTGGATCAGAGCAATTTTCGTTGTGTTTGTCATTCCGAGCGAAGTCGAGGAATCTCTAATTTATTCTAAGGCAACAGCAAGAGATGTCTCCAGCCTTCGGAAGAAGCTACAGCTTGGCAGCGACTCCGCTCAACATGACAGGGAGGAGAATCCTTTAATTCACCGACTCGGCTGGCACGATCTTCACGCTTTCGATCACCACGCGTTTCGTCGGCTTACTCATTTCACCCATGCTGTTTTTCGTCACCGGCGTGTCCCCGATTTTTTCCAACACATCGTCGCCCTTGATAAGCTTGCCGAAGGTCGTGTATCGATGGTCGAGCCGATGAATCGGGGCAAGACAGATGAAGAATTGCGAGCCGGCCGAATCCGGATCAGGTTCGCGCGCCATCGAGATCACGCCGCGCTCATGCGGATGATCGTTAAACTCGGCTTTGATCTTGTAACCCGGACCACCTTGTCCGTAGCTGTTCTCTTTTGCCGGATCTTTCGAATTCGGGTCGCCGCCCTGGATCATGAATCCTTTGACGATCCGGTGGAAAATCGTCCCGTCGTAGAAATGCTGGCGCGCCAACTTCTTGAAATTCTCTACCGTATTTGGCGCCGCATCAGTCCAGAACTGCACGACCATCTCGCCTTCGGTTGTCTTAATCACTGCGACTTCGTTTGGTGAATTCATGGGAGTTTTCTCTTCTTTCTTTTCGTCTGCAGCAAAAACTGCCGAAGTTAACAATAGAGCCAGGATGACCGAGAATTTCATCCTGACAAATGACATCAACGCATGGTCATGTCGAGCGAGCGAGGCGACGATTTTCTGCTGTGGTGGCAGGCGTGCCGCCTGCAAGTGGGCCACATGCGCAGCCGACACGGCTGCCGCTACAGCTATTGTTTCGGCGCGAGAGAGGCGACGATTTTTTCGAAGCGCGGATCGCCGCGGAGTGGGTCCCAGAAGGGCAGCAGTTTTAGGGCGCCGTAGCTCAGCATGAGCGATGCGACGGGAGCACGCAGCCCAGCTTCCAGTTGCTGCAAGGCAAGCTCCTTCTCGCCCGCCCAGGCTGCCGTGATCGCGAAATATTGAAGGACGCGGCTGCCGATGGTGACATCTTTTTCCACTGGCATGAGTGCGATCGCTCGACGGCCTTCGTCCAAGGCCAGGTGTTTCCGCCCAAGAGCAGCGTCGATTAAGCCGAGGACGCAAAGCGCCGGGCCGTAGTCCGGCTGCGCCTGCACGATCTTCTCCTGCTGGGCGCGAGCCGCTTCAAACGCAGCGCGCGCTCTTGCCTCATCTTTGGTCATGCGCGCCAGCAGTCCTTCACCAAAGCTGCGGCTCAGAATAATCGCGTCTTCGTTCCAGCAGGGATTGTCGCCCACCGCGACGAGCGCTCGTTCGGCCGCAGCCGGATCGCGTTCGGCCAGCGCGCAAAAGAACCAGGTGTCCGCGGCGCTGGCAATGGCGCTCGGCCCTTGCGCGAGGATTGCATCAATCGTCTGGTGCAGCGGCCGGGTGTCCCCTTTCCAGCAGAGATATTCTAGTTCACGATTGGCCCGCGTTTCGACGTTGTCGGGCACGATCGCTAACGCGCGATCGAGCGCAGCGATCGCGTCGGCATAACGTCCGATGTATAGGTAACTGGCCGCGGTCTGTTGCAGAGTATCAAGGTTGCGCGGGTCCAGCTCCACCGCGCGCTGCAAGTTCTTCAGACCTTCCTCCTGCTGGCCGCGCCGCCGCAGAATATAGCCGGTGAGTTCGAAGAGACGCGGATCATTGGGTAACGCTCGCCGCGCAATCTCCAACTCGGCGAGGGCGCCGGCATAGTCGCGCAGCCCCTGGTAGAGATATTGTGCGCGCGCCAAATGCGTTTCGGCAGCATCCGGTCGCAGCCGTGTCGCGGCTTGCACCGCAGCTTCAGCCAGCGCCAGCCGGGCGGGAGTGTGATCAGACCCCCTTACTGCATAAATGAATTCGTGCGCATAGGCGAGCTGGCAGTAAGCGTCGAAAAATGAGGGATCGCGCTTCACCGCTTCATCCAGAAGTTCAATTGCCTTCCGCAGGTCTGGCTCGCCCGTCGCGCTGAAATTTGCCGTGAGAAGAAGTGACTTCGCCCGGCTGTAAAGGTCGAAAGCCGCCAGATCAGTGGTGGGCGGCTGCTCGATGGCTTTCTTCTCGTTAGGCGAGAGCTTGGCCTGAAGTTGATCGGCGATGGCCTTGGCGATTTCGCTTTGAATGGCGAAGACATCGGCCAGATCGCGATCGTAGGTCTGCGCCCACAGATGCGCGTCGTTGCGGGCATCGATCAATTGCGCGTTGACGCGCACGCGATTTCCCGAGCGCTGAACGCTTCCTTCTACCACATTCGCCACTCCCAGTTGCTGCGCGATCTCGCGCAGATTGCGTGCAACGCCACTCCTATACTGCAACACGGATGTCCGGCTGATAACTTTGAGATCAGCAATCTTTGCCAGGTCCGTTAGGATTTCGTCCTGCACCCCGTCGGTGAAGTAAGCATTGGCTTTGTCTTCACTTCGGTTTTCAAACGGAAGCACCGCGATGCTTTTGTCGGGGATGGCCGCCGCCGGGGGCACCGGACGGCGTAAGAAAAAGAAAACGCCACCAACGATTGCCGCCAACACCAGCAGCGAGACCGCAATCTTGGCCCAACGGACATGGGCGCGATGCTTTCTAACCGCCTGGAGTTTGCTCGGCAGCTGCGGATTGCCAATTTCATCCGAGTAGAGGTTCGCGACGTTTACCCGCACACCGTGTTTTACCTCGAACGTGCCAAGATCGTGCAGATACGGTCGCCACTGCGGATACTGTTCCAAATCATCTGCCACATGCTGGGAAAGCAGGATGTGCCCAGCGTCGCCACAGTCCATCACCCGCTCCGCGACGTTGATGCCGGCGCCAGCAATGTTGGCTTGCTCATTTAAATCGGTGATTTCATTGACCGGGCCGCTGTGAATACCCATTCGGACCTTCAGTTCGGGATGTTTTTTCAGCTCCTTACTGATTTCCATGGCACAGAGAACCGGTGCCTCGGGATTGTTCCGGAAAACCAGCGCGCCGCCGTCTCCGGTCGGTAACCGCAGCAGTTTCCCTTCTGCCTCAGCCAGGCGGAACTGCTCGGTTCCGCGTACGATTTCCTTTAGCTTCTGCAGCTGCTGGCTCTGATCGGTAATGAGCAATTTGGAATAGCCGACAATGTCTATGAACAAGATATGTCCGATCTGCAGCTTAACATCTGAGGATTGGACCTCGGGCATTGCGGCAAGGATTCTAGAAGGCTCCAATCGTCGTTTCTAGATCATTTTTGCAGGCAGGCGAGCCTTCCTTAGACCAAAATCACAAAGCGATTAACTGCTCTTACCGTGCCTCTTAAAACCGAGCCCAACAGGATTCGAAGCCATTTGTCCGGCGCGTTGCAGCTTCGGGTCCCCTCCAACCCTTCAACGCTTCAACGATTTAGCGTCGCGAAGCGTGGTATTCCTGCAAACTGCGCACCTGCACTTTTCGCTTTTGCAGTGAGCGGATTCCATTGGCGCTGGCCAACGCGGCGCGGACCGTCGTCATTATCGGAATTTTTGCCGCCAGCGCAGCGTTGCGGATAACCACTTCGTGTTCACGCGGAATTTTCCCGCTGGGCGTATTGATGATGAAATTGATGTCGCCGTTCTTGATGCGGTCGAGAACGTTGGGGCGACCTTCGTGAATCTTGAAGACCTTCGTCACCTTGATTTTTGCTTTCGCCAGCGCTTCCGCGGTTCCGCTTGTGGAAATGATTTCAAAACCAAGCTTCACGAACTCGCGCGCGACCGGAATGACCGCGTCCTTGTCGGCGTCCTTAACGCTGATAAAGACTTTTCCTGTTTTCGGCAGCGGTGGCGGCGCAGCCATCTGCGACTTCGCGTACGCAAGGCCCAGATCGATATCCATGCCCATCACTTCGCCGGTCGATTTCATTTCCGGACCAAGTGAAATATCCAAGCCTTCATAGCGCAAAAAGGGGAACACAGCTTCCTTGACGGAAAAATGCTTCGGTACGATTTCGCGGGTAAATCCGAGTTCGCGCAATGATTTTCCGGTCATGACTTTGGCAGCGAGTTTCGCCAGCGGGACGCCGATCGCCTTGCTGACGAAGGGCACCGTGCGCGACGCACGAGGATTCACTTCCAAAACGTAAGCGTCATCGCCTTTCACCGCGAACTGCACGTTCATCAGCCCGCGCACCTTCAGCGCGCGCGCCATTGCCTTGGTAGCGGCGGAAATTTCATCGAGAACTTTTTGCGACAATGAGAACGTCGGAATCACGCACGCGCTATCGCCGCTGTGGATGCCTGCTTCCTCGATATGTTCCATGATTGCGCCGATGACGGTCGTTTCGCCGTCGGAGATGCAATCGACATCGACTTCGATTGCATCTTCGAGAAAGCGATCAATGAGCACGGGACGATCGGGCGTCACTTCGATGGCGCTCGCCATATAGCGCCGCAGATCTCCCTCGTTATAGACGAGTTCCATGGCACGCCCACCGAGAACAAACGAGGGTCGCACCAAAACTGGGTAACCAACTTTCTTCGCGATGCCGACAGCCGCTTCTGTGCTCGTCGCCGATCCGTTTGGAGTTTGCCGCAGACCGAGTTTGTCCAGCATGGCAGCGAATAACTGTCGGTCTTCTGCGGTCTCGATGCTTTCGGGCTGGGTGCCAAGAATCGGTACGCCTGCTGCAGTCAATCCGCTGGCGAGATTCAGCGGTGTTTGTCCACCAAACTGGACGAACACGCCCTCGGGTTTCTCTTGATCGTAAATGTTGAGCACATCCTCTAAAGTGAGCGGCTCAAAATAAAGTTTGTCGCTCGTGTCGTAATCGGTGGAAACCGTCTCCGGATTCGAATTGACCATAATCGTTTCGAATCCGAGGTCGCGCAGAGCGAACGCGGCATGCACACAACAGTAGTCGAACTCAATTCCCTGACCGATCCGGTTCGGTCCGCCACCCAGGATCATGATTTTGCGCTTGGCGCTTTCGCGCCGCTCGTTCTCGTCACCGTAGGTTGAGTAGTAATACGGCGTATAAGCTTCAAACTCTGCCGCGCATGTGTCGACCAGGCGGTACATCGGTGTGACATTTAGAGTTTTTCTCTCCGATCGAATTGTTTCTTCTGAGGCGCCTCGGGCGACCGCCAACTGTCGGTCCGAGAAACCGAGCTTCTTCGCGCGCGAGAATATTTTCGTCTTCAAACATCCCGTCTCGGCAACAAGGTCAGCGATATTCCGCAAAAACCACTTGTCGATCTTCGTTAGGTCAAAGACCTCATCGACTGATGCGCCTTTTTGAAATGCCTGCGCGATGTAAAAGATTCGTTCAGCATTGGGGATCGCCAATTTCAAACGCAGCGCTTCACTATCGATGTCTTTGTCCATGCCGTCGCCTAACAAACCGAAGCGCTTGATCTCCAGGCTGCGCAACGCTTTTTGCAATGCTTCCTTGAACGTCCGCCCGATGGCCATCGCTTCGCCGACGCTTTTCATTCGCGTGGTGAGCGTCGCGTCCGCCTGCGGAAATTTCTCGAACGTGAAGCGCGGCACTTTGACCACGCAGTAATCAATGGTCGGCTCGAAGCATGCCGGCGTTTCGCGCGTGATATCGTTTTTGATTTCGTCGAGCGCGTAACCAACCGCCAGTTTTGCCGCGATTTTTGCAATTGGAAAGCCAGTCGCCTTCGACGCCAGCGCGCTGGAACGCGAGACGCGCGGATTCATTTCGATCACGACCATGCGGCCGTTGTCGGGATGCACAGCGAACTGAATATTCGATCCGCCGGTCTCGACGCCGATCTCGCGAATTACAGCGAACGCGGCGTCGCGCATCATTTGGTATTCCTTGTCAGTGAGCGTTTGCACTGGCGCGACTGTGATGGAATCACCCGTGTGCACGCCCATGGGATCAAAGTTCTCGATGGAACAAACGACCACGCAGTTATCCATCCGGTCGCGCATCACTTCCATCTCGAATTCCTTCCAGCCAACCAGCGATTCTTCGATCAGCACCTCGTGAACCGGCGAGAGATCCAGCCCCCGCGCCGCGATCACGTCGAGCTCCTCGCGATTGTAAGCGATTCCACCGCCGGCCCCGCCGAGAGTGAACGCCGGACGAATGATGAGCGGAAACGTTCCGATTTCAGCCACGATCCGATCGAGTTCCGCCAGGGAACGCGCCACGCCGGAACGCGGCACCTCGAGCCCGATACGCAACATCGCTTCCTTGAACAATTGCCGATCTTCGCCTTTTGCAATGGCCTGTGCGTTCGCGCCGATTAATTTCACGCCGTGCCGCGCCAGCGCGCCGTTGCGATTCAACTCCATGGCTGCATTTAGTGCCGTCTGTCCGCCAAGGGTTGGCAGAATGGCGTCTGGCCTTTCGCGTTCCATGATCGCCTCGATCACTTCGGGAGTGATCGGTTCGACATAAGTGCGATCGGCGAATTCAGGATCGGTCATGATGGTGGCCGGGTTGGAGTTTACCAACACGACTTCATAACCTTCTTCGCGTAGCGCTTTGCACGCTTGCACTCCGGAATAATCAAATTCGCAGCCCTGCCCGATCACGATTGGACCGGAGCCGATCAATAGAATTTTTTTGAGCTCGTTATTTCGCGGCATCTGCGCCAGCGGGGACGGTAAACGAAATCACGTGAACGTCACGCGCGAATCGCTACGCCACCTGTGCCATGCGTTGCCGATCCAGCCAAACTTTGCAAATGCTTTTGATGCGCGTGAGGACGTAGTACACGGTCTGGCTGCGGAGACGCACCAGCTCCGTGCCTACGATGCGTGTAACGAAATCACTCGGAAGATCGAGAATCTCCTGCGGTGTCGAGCCTTCGAGCCCTTTGCAAAGAATCGCGGTCATCGAGCGGGTAAGCGTTTGCACTTCGGGACCGAGCGTCATGCGGATGTGCGCCCTGCCGGTGTGATCCACCTGAAGATACACGCCGACCGTATCCGTGCATTCCTCGTCTTTTCGCACATCGACAAGATCGAACTTCTCGCTTTCGCCCGGCTCCTGCTTCTTTGCATTGTCCGCGTAGGAAACAAGCGTCTCGCGACGCTCATCTTCCGGCAGCGATTCAAACAGATTGATGATCTTGTTTAGCTTGGTCGGGTACATTGACAATCGTAATTTATCACAAGCTGGAGCCTCATGCTTCGGCTTTGCTCAGCAAGTTGTTTATGGCTAATTGCATCATGAAAACTCCGATTAAAGTCGCTGTGACGGGCGCCGCCGGGCAGATCGGCTACGCGCTTCTGTTCCGCATCGCCTCCGGACAAATGTTCGGGCCGGATCAACCGCTCAGGCTCCATTTGATCGAGATCCCGCCTGTGCTCGGCGCGCTCGAAGGCGTGGTCATGGAATTGGACGATTGCGCGTTCCCGCTGCTCGAGTCGGTCATACCGACTGCCGATCTGGATGAAGGCTTTCGCGGCATCAGCTGGGCTTTGTTGGTCGGAAGTGTGCCGCGCAAGGCCGGCATGGAGCGGAAGGAGTTACTCGGAGTCAACGGCAAGATTTTCGTCGGGCAAGGTCGTGCGATCCAAAAAAACGCTGCGGCCGATGTGCGTGTGCTCGTGGTCGGAAATCCATGCAACACCAATTGTTTAATTGCGATGAACAACGCGAAAGAAATTCCGCGCGACCGCTGGTTCGCCATGACGCGCTTGGATGAGAACCGGGCCCGCGCGCAACTGGCGCACAAAGCCGGGGCAAGCATTGACTCGGTCACAAACATGACCATCTGGGGCAATCATTCCTCGACTCAGTATCCAGATTTCTACAATGCCCGGATCGATGGCCGTCCCGCGAACGAAGTCATCGGAGACGAGAAATGGCTGAAGGAAGAATTCATTAAGACGGTGCAACAGCGCGGCGCCGCGGTGATCAAGGCGCGGGGACTTTCTTCAGCCGGCTCCGCCGCGAATGCGGTTGTCGATACTGTTGCTTCGCTCACCAACGACACGCCCGGCGACGACTGGCACAGCGTGGCCGTTTGTTCCGACGGGAGTTATGACATCGAGAAAGGATTGATCTCCTCGTTCCCGATCCGTGTGCGTGCCGGAAAATGGGAAATCGTGCAGGGACTTCCGATAAATGATTTCAGCCGCGCAAAAATCGACGCCTCAGTAGCCGAGTTAAAAGAAGAAAAATCGCTCGTGAGCGAATTGGTTTCGTAGAATCTGCATTATCTTCGGCCGACGACAGTGAAAAGGGTGTACGGCCTGCCGCGGTGGTACTGTTGGTGTCGCAAAATTTCTGAAATCGTAAATCCCATTACGGCTAGAAATTGAGTAAAAAATTGAGTGCTGAAATTCCACCAGGTATGCCAGAGGAAATTCTGCGCAGTGGGCGCGAGACGGCAGACCGGCACTCCTTCCAGATCCGGATGGAACATATCAGTGATGATGAGCGCCCTGGCCATCTTTCCGCACTGTTCAACAATTCGGAGCGGATCACGACAGTGTAACAGCACCGACCCCATCACTGCGATGTCGAATTGCCCGAGGGCGGCAGGCAAGTTGTAGACATCTCCGTCATATACTTTGGCTCTGGACTTGTGAGCCGCGTGACTGAACCAGTAGGAATTCTTTAGTTGTTGCATTACGATTCGACGCGCGCCGAACACTTCTTGCAATCTATCAGCCGGATAGGGAACAAAATCCCAACCGTGTTCCGCTGTCACCTCGACAGACACAACCTCCGCGCCACGCTTTTCCATCTCGAACGTGAGAAAGCCGCTGGCAGGACCAATTTCCAAAACACGTTGACCGGCAAACTCGACTTTGCCGAGGTATTCATCTACTCCACCACGCAGATCCCAATCCCGCCCCTTTATGACTCCATGACCGGGAAGTTCCATGGTGTGGTAGAAGTAGCAGTCGGCGACGTCTTCCACCTTGAGTGGGATCGCAAAAATCTTCTCGTCGCTCACGGATGGTTTATTGGCTGATGCTTTTGCCTGATTGTCTTTCGAGTGATGCATTCCAAGTGAGAGGCGTATTTTCGAACCATTCCGAATCAAATTTGGGCGCGGCAAAAAGCGCCCACGTCTGCCGGGGATGTTTCCAATCTAGAATTTCGAATCGCAAATTCGCTTCTGCGGCTGCGCGTTTCAGTGCCGTCGGCCGGTAATCTACACATTCGGGATAGACCCAGCCGGTGCGCGGCGAGTCTTCGTCGCCGGGTAAAAATGTGGCAACCAAAGCTCCATCCTGAGCCAGTGAACGCGAAATTGCAGACAACCACCCCTTGATCAGGTCCAGTCCGCAATGGCTGAAGATCGATTGGGCCAATGCGAAATCGAACGGGACTTTCGCCTGGGCAAGCGTCTCGGGTAAATCGGAAAAGACGAACGTCGGGCGTTTGATTTGCACCAATGTTTCGCCGAGTTCCCGTTTGATTCCCTCCTCGACCAGCCATTCATTCGGCTCCACGCCAAAGTATTTTCCCCGATTCAGGTATGGAATTAACAAGCGTCCGATCCGAAGCGAACCGCAGCCGACATCGAGCAACGAATGATGCTGGCGCAGGCCAAGCGTAGTGAGAAGATTGAACGTCATTGCCGCGATCAAATCGTAGTCCTCTGGAGGACCGACGTACGCGCGATAGTGCGGATCGCCCGGCTTCAGTCCCAAGCCAAGATTCTCGCGAGCATTTGAAGGCGCTTTCATGTCACTTCACTCGTTTCGGAGTGGCCCAGTCGAAATCCTTTAGAGCGTCTTCTGGCTTTTCGGGAAATCCAAGAACGCCGCGCGACCGATCGAACTGATAGATGCGTGTTGGCTTTCGTTGATGAACTGACGCAGTTCAACAACTCATTGGGATCGCGTTTGCGATTGAAGAGTTGTTCGCGAGCGCCGTTGGCCATGAAAATGTATTTCCACTCATCGGTCACAACCATGACTTTGAAATCCTGGGAGCCAGGCACTTCAACCCTACCGATAAGATATTCTCGCGGCGCGGATTCACCTTGGAGCGTTTTTAGAACATCCACTCCTTCGCGCAGTTCGCACGCCCCCGCAGCCTGTGTGGCAATTCCAAAAAGATCTGCCAGGCTGATCAGTTCATTCCGGACAGTTCCGGCTCGTAGCGTTGCTGGCCAGCTCAAGAGGAAAGGAACTCGGCAAGAGGCCTCAAAGAAGTTTTGTTTCTGCCAGCCGTGATGGTCACCCAAAAGATCGCCGTGGTCGGAGAAAAAACAGATAAGGACGTTCTCGGAGTTCGGCCGTGCTTCGATTGCATCAAGGATTCGCTCAAGACAATGATCGAGGTAAGTGATTTCGCCGTAATACCGCGCCTTCACGATTTTCGCCAGCTCCGGATTGATCGCGTCTGCCCAAATGGCATGTCGCATGTAGGGAATCTCTTCATCCTGGTGGTCTTCCTCGAGGTTGCCGAGAACGAGGTCGGGCATTCGATCCGGGTTGTACATTCGATTGAAAGGAATCGGCGGAGCGAGCGGAGGATGTGGCCCCATCAACGATACGAATCCAAAAAACGGGCGCGAATCATCTGACTTTGAGATCTCTTCTACCGCGCGATCGGCCACCCACCACTCCGCGCCCAACTCCGCTGGGAGCGGGCTGCGCTGTGGAATGTAATACATTTCGCTGCGTTCCCCCATTTGTTGCTCCAGGAAATCGAATTCTGGATGCTCGCGAGCGAGCCATGAACCATAATCATCGCCTTCGCGCGCAGGCGGATGGTAGGTCTCTTCACTGCGCCAGAGCGTTTGGTAACCGACGTCTTCATCCCATGGATAAGTGTGGAATTTTCCGATTCCAAACGTGCGGTACCCGAGGCGCGACATCACCCGAGCGAGATACGGTCCACAACGCGCTTCCATTTCTTTGGCTTGGCCAGCCACAGGATCTGCCTTTGCATTGCTGAAGACGCGGGTCGTCGGCGGCTCGCACCCTGTTCGGATCGTATAGCGAGCGGCGACGCAGACCGGACACGTGGCATATGCGTTTGAAAACGTGACTCCCCTGCGCACTAAGCGATCGAGGTTCGGAGTATAAATATGCGAGTTACCGAGCACAGCGATGGTAT
>QHOV01000124.1 GCA_003218885.1 Verrucomicrobiota bacterium
ATGGAACAACAAGGCGGCTGGGTTCGTCAGCTACGGCGGCGCCAGCGGAGCGCGCGGGGTCGAGCAGCTGCGTCTGAACTTGGCCGAGGTGCAAATGGCCACCGTGCGCAACCAGGTCTTGCTCTCCATGTATACCGACTTCGAAAACTTCAGCGTGTTCAAGCCCGGCCCAACAAAGGAACAGTCGGTCAACGAGATGCTGGATCAGCTCATCGCGTGGGGAGGCGCGCTGAAGACGCTCCGGAAGACTTCAGGATCGATCAAGTAACGGCTACGGACATTTCGAATCTGAAAAGGAAACAAGATCAAACCCAGACAAAGGAGGCGAGAAAATGAAGGTCATCGAAAACTATAAAAGGGCTATTGAGAATTCGGACGAAAATTTATTTAAAGAGCTTTTTGCTCCTCAAGTCCGCCTCGAGATCCCGGCTGGAGCAAGCGCCGATCATCCAGCGAACACAGTATCTCATATCTTGAGTCAGGTGGCCAAGACCGCGCCTGGGATAAAATGCACTTTAAAGGCTGATGCAGGAAACAATTGGCACTTGCTTGTCTTTGAGGGTCAGCTTGAGGGCGAGAAGCTTCAGGCGATCGATCAGGTGCACCTCAACAAAGATGGCAAGATCGATCACATCATTATCTACATGCGTCCCATCCCTGTGGCCCAGAAGTTTGCGGAAGCCATCATGCAAAGACTTCACCCTGCGAGGTAGGAACAAGACCGTGGTCTCCCTGCGTTCAGCGTCCTGGAGAATATTCGCTCTGATCCTAAGCTCGTCACTTGTCACGTGTCACTTCGATCGTATCAAATGTCTGCTGTATGCCGCGTTGTCCCTGGGCGACTACTGAGCCAAACATCACCTACCACGATAACGAATGGGGTATGCCGGTACATGACGACCGAAAGTTGTTCGAGTTTCTGATTCTCGAAGGCGCACAAGCTGGATTGAGCTGGACTACGGTTCTCAAGAAACGAGAGAACTATCGTAAGGCGCTCGACGGATTTCGATCGGAGAAGATCGCGGGTTACGGGGCGCGCGATGTGAAGCGGCTGCTCAACGACTCCGGCATCGTACGAAACCGGTTGAAGATCGCGGCAACGATCCAGAATGCGAAGGCTTTTCTCACGGTCCAGAAAGAATTGGGGAGCTTCGACGCTTATCTCTGGAGTTTTCGCGGCGGAAAACCGAAGCAGAATCGCTGGCGGAAAATGGCGGAGGTGCCCGCGCGCACGCCGGAATCCGATGCAATGAGCCGCGATTTGCAGCGGCGCGGATTCAAATTCGCCGGCTCGACCATCTGCTACGCGCTAATGCAGGCTGTCGGCATGGTCAACGATCATCTCGTCACATGTCCACGACACGCCGAACTGAGCGGCACACGTCGGCGAAAGTGAGGCTCGAATGCCTTCGGTTGTATTTCTTCGTGCGGCGAGTGTCGGTAAAACAAATCGATGTCAACCTGCGTCGATCGCCAAGCAGTTGGCGAAATTTGGTGTCCTCAACATTGGCGCGGTCGGCACGTTTGTCGTGCGGGAAGACGCGAGCGAGGCGGCCCTCCGCGCTGCGCCCGCTCGAAAGTTGCCATTCAAATGCGAGATGATGATTTGTCCGGCGCGTGACATCATCAAGCTTGCATCGAAGGATCCATTCTCATCTCACTCTGCCCGGGACGACGACTGGCTGGTGAAGATCATTGCGATCCAAGACCGATTCGTTTTGGGTCTGTATCGGCGGCAGATGAAAGCGATCAGCTACCCTCGGCGGTATCGAAGAATGTAACGCCGCGTTCCACGGCCGCTCGGAGAAGAGAGATCATCTCCTGTTTGTCTTTGGGCGGGCCGTAAGAAAAGCTCATTCCCATGCAGCCGAGTCCGATGGCTGAGACTTCCAGATTACTCTTTCCAAGTTTGCGCTTCTTCATGTTTGAAATTGTTTCTTTATAGAAAGATCGCAGCCGCATCTCACGCCGCGCTGGCAGCAAAGATCTCCAGTCCCGCGGTTGCGCTGCGACAATCACGACTTCGCTCAGCCATTGTTATACTCGTCGTGGCGGCGCCACCAGACGCCCGTCTCGTTGCGTCCCTTGGGTGCCCGGTCGAGCCACTGGTACATGCCCCAGAGGCCGTCCAATCCGCGCGCATAGGTGGAATAGGCGTGGTAGACGACGCCGTCCTCGAGCATGAACGCGCTCATGCCCGGCCTCTCGCGCGTGTACGTGGCCACGTCGGTTCCGGTCATGGCCGCGATCTCGGCAACAGGCCCCTCGCCGCGTTTCGTCAGTGAGTCGCCGATCCCGCGGCCCGTCCACGCCGCCTCGCGCCGGTAGTTGTATTCGACGGCCCCCTCGCGCTGTTGCTCCTCTGTGAGCGAGACGTTGAAGTCGAAATTGAAATCGCCCCCGAACGAGGACGCCCAGGGAAACGTCCACCCCATCCGCCGTTTGAACGCCTGCAGCTTCGCGAGCGGCGCCCGCGACACGGCCGAAAGCGTAACGTCGTGGTTGGCCAGATGAACGACGGAGCCGTTGAAGCCGTCCGCGATCGCCGAGCAGGACGGACACCCCGCCGTGTAGTCGGGCCCGAACATGAAGTGATAGATGAGGAGCTGCGAGCGCCCTCGGAAGAGGTCTGCCAGCGAGGCGCTCCCCTCGTCGGTCTCGAATCGATACTCCTTGTCGATCCGAACCCATGGCAGATCCTGCCGCCGCCGCGCCAGCTCGTCGCTGCGCCGCGTTAGCTCCTTCTCCGCCTTGAGCAGGTCGAGCCGGGCTGCAAGCCATTCAGCACGCGACACCACTCTCGGATGGTTCATTTGGTTCTTCTCTGTTTTGGTTTTCATTTTGTTCTCCTTATGTTTGGGTTTTGAATAATGTTTGCAAATATCTTTTGAACTGTCGCCGATAGAACCGTGCTAGCTTGGCCGCAGGAAAACTGCGCAAAAGGACGCGACGCCGCGTTCCACCGCTGCATGCAGAAGAGAGATCATCTCCTCTTTGTCTTTGGGCAGGCCGTAAGAAAAGCTCATTCCCATACAGCCGAGCCCGATGGCCGAGACTTCCAGATTGCTCTTTCCAAGTTTGCGCTTTTCCATTTTTTGAATCCTTTCTTTGAGTTCAGATCTCTCTTCACTCTTCACTCGTCACTCATCACTGGTCACTCGTCACTTCTGATATTGTTCGTCACTGACCTTCTCCATCCAATCGACCGGTTTGCCGTTCAGCGCTTCTTGAATGGCGATATGAGTCATCGCGGTCGTCGGCGTAGCGCCGTGCCAATGCTTCTCACCCGGCGAGAACCAGATCACATCGCCCGGCCAGATTTCCTACACTCAAATCTCTTAGAGATTTGAGTGGAAGTGGCACGCGCCATAGGACGCGGGTGTCTCCCGCGAAGAGGGAAGTTGGCGCGGCTTGTGCATTGCGCCACCGAATGCAGAAGCCGTGACAATCGCCCGATCGGTCCGTCGTCACGTCGCCCTTCATGTTGCTATTCTTGCAGAGTCGAAGCGAGCCGATCACTTCCGATATTGCTTCTCGGTCACGTGTTCCATCCAATCGACGATCTTGCCGTTGAGCGCTTCTTGAATGGCGATATGAGCCATTGCCGTCGTCGGCGAAGCGCCATGCCAATGTTTTTCGCCCGGCTCAAACCATACTACATCGCCTGGACGAATTTCTTCCACCGGGCCCCCCCAACGCTGCGCCCAACCGCAGCCAGATATGACGATCAACGTCTGACCGAGTGGATGTGTGTGCCAGGCGGTGCGGGCACCCGGCTCGAAGGTGACGCTGGCGCCACGGACACGTGCCGGTTCGGGTGCCTCGAACAGCGGATCAATGCGAACCGTGCCGGTGAACCAGTCCGCAGGCCCTTGACCTGACGGTTGTGAACCAACTCGTTTAATTTCCATCGTCTAAACGTCGCAGCTTCAGCCTTGCTCTCAACTATCAACTCCGTAAAGGGGCGTGGCTCCGACGGAGCTTTACGCTCTCAACTATCAACCCTCAACTCTCTTTGCAACTCCCCACTTTGATCGCGGCGAACCAGGGAAATACGCGTGAGTTAGTGGATCACACCAAATGGATCGCTCTTCTTTTGTATCAAATGTTCGCCTTTCTGTCGCGACAACAGAAACCTGTTGCGCGAACGAGAAACTCGCGGCAGCATCACAAGAATCTTTCGCGAGTCGCTGGTTTTTGCCACCTACAAGCGAGAAGAAAAAATAAACTTCAACTCTGCGGTCGCAAAAACCCACCGCGGGAAAGGAAATTGTATGCCGATTCAGTCTGTTGCCGGTGGTCATCGCCTGCTTGCGATGACCGTTCATAACATTGGATTTCTTCTTGATCGCTTGGGACAGGATTGCCATCCGCTTCAATTTGTCCGCGAGCTGACAAAAAATTCGATCGAAGCAATCGAACGATCTGGGTCAGATGGAGTGATCGTATGGGATTACGAACCCGTCGCGTTTGAGCTCAATGGTGTTCGACGACTTTGCATCGTCGACACGGGAGACGGCATGACGGGGGAAGAGATGGTGAAGTTTATCAATCAACTCTCGTCTTCGGTCAGCAAGCAATCGCTGCAAGGAAACTATGGCGTTGGAGCGAAGATCGCTGCCACGACACGGAACCCAGCGGGAGTGTCATATTTTTCATGGAAGGATGGTCAAGGCTCGATGATTCTACTTCATCGCGACGACCTGACCGGCCAGTACGGATTAAAGCAATGGGAGCGCGCCGATCATTCTTGGATGCACTACCTACCTATCGAAGACGAACTAAAGCCGTTGGCAATAAAGGATCACGGCACAATGGTTGTTCTGCACGGCCAAAGTGATACAGACAACACCCTGCTGGCTCCAACCGGAGCAGCTGCTCCACGGCGATGGATTACTCGCTATCTGAACACTCGTTACTTTCAAATACCATCGAATGTTCAAATCTCCTGCCGCGAAGGGAACCTTCTTGTCGGCGGGGCCGCGGATGATCCCGGCACGCGTCGAACGGTTCTCGGACAAGCGGAATATTTGAAAAGATACGGCGAGACAAACGGCACGGTTATGTTATCGGGCGCGACAACGCACTGGTGGATCATTCGCGATCGGGATGAAGATCAGACTGATCCGATCGAAAAGTACGCGGGCCATCTTGAGTCTACCGGTCACGTGGCAGCGCTTTACCAAAATGAGCTATATGAAATGACGACAGGCCGCGGGGGTATGTCGCGGCTGCAGCAGTTTGGCATTACATTCGGCTACCAGCGTGTTGTTATCTACATCGAACCGAGCGCCAATCCGCTCTTAACAACAAACACCGCGCGGACGTCTTTGCTGATCGGCAATGAGCCGTTGCCATGGATCGAATGGGCTGCTGAGTTTCGCCAAAAGCTTCCGATTGAACTTAAGAATTTTGTCGAGTCGCGCGCGCCTGAAGCAACCAGCACGGATTTCATCAAGAGTATTCGCGATCGGCTGAAGGGAATCATCGAGTTGTATAAAGTGAGTCGCTATCGACCCGCATCTGGTGGCCCGTTGAAGATCGACATAGATATGATGGTTCGCGGCGGTAAACCTGCCGTTACCGGTCTAACGCGACAAACAGATGGAACATCGGTCGTAAAGGAGCAAAGAACGCCCGGCGGTAAAGACGGTAATCTGTACG
>QHOV01000125.1 GCA_003218885.1 Verrucomicrobiota bacterium
GATGAATTGCTGGGTTGAGTTGATGCCGAGTTGCTCGAGCCTTTCTGCGGCCCGTCGTTCGGCAGTCGTGCGCGTTCGGCAGATACCCAAGGCGATGCGCTTGCGCCTTGGGTCAGCTTCTCCTGGAACGTCGCGCCAGAATCGCACGTAGGCCGGTCGCTCGGGAAGCCACGGATCGGATTTCTGTCTGCCCTTTTGATAGACATGCCCTTGCTGGTACTTTCGCCGCATCAGAGACTTACCTCTTCTCTGACGTGGTATTGCAATCGCGGAGAGTGTAGCAGAATCAGCCAAAGGCAAAAACCTCTACCTCGCCATGTATCCGGTCGGACGCATATTCACGAGGCAACTGCAATTGTTTTCCTGGTTCACAATTCTCCGTCGGCTGCCTGCCGGAAATAAGACCGTAAACGTCTTCACATCGAACCGATAATCGCTCTGCTGGTAGTATGTCTTTGAAGTCGTGAGGTTGGCTCTATTGGATTGGGCCTTGCCCGTCAGGAGACTGACGTGGGTATCGTGGCCGGTTTCGGAAAGGTTATAGCCAATCTTGAGCTGGTCTTCCCTACCGCAAAGCTCGCTCGCAATCTTCGCGGAAAAGTCATCCGAAAGGGCCAGAAAAATCTTCGTGCGGAAGGTCTGCAAAAGCGTGCGCCAGGTCTCACCGGGCAATGAAGACTTCAGCGAGCTGATGCTCTGTGTGGCGATGATCGGGATGCACTTCGCCTGACGCGATAGGCTGAAGAACTTTTCATCCCCAGTCGGCTCGTTCTCCCCCACCGTTGCGAAATGCTGGTACTCGTCGCAGATGAAGAACACCTGGCGGAAATATTGCCCCGGATGGGCCTCGATCTGGGGCACACGGTTCAACACCGCTCGCTCGAAGTCGAGCTTCATCATGACGAAGTCGAGCTTCATCATGACCCCAATAGCCTTGGCCAAGCCAGGGTTCATACCGATGGGGAAATTGAGCGCGCAGATCTTGCCGGTTTCGATCAGCCAGGAGAACGAAGGCAGCGGCTTGCCGTATTTGCCATCCGCGTTGGCCTCCTTGTCGTAGCACTCCTTCGGCGGGCAGAAAACCCGCTTCACTTTTGGGTTGTCGTCGAAGAGTGAGAGGAACACGGAGATCCCCTCGACGATCGAAGTCCTGAGCTTCGGCTCGATCCGTTGCCAGTCGTCATAGAACCAACGCTTGACGGCTTCCAATTGAGCTCGCTTGTCCGGGTCGGATTTCTCAGGCGCCGGGACGGTCTTCTTCCAGAACTCAATCGCGTGCTTCTTCAGATGCTGTTCTAACGCGAGTGTGGCTGGGGCCCGGTACTGGTCCATATCTTTGGCTTCATCCGGAAGGAAATCGAAATCCATGAGCACCTGGATATGCTCTTCGTACGTGGCCTTGTGAATGAAGACGAAATGCTGATCAAAAAGCAGCTCTTCCGCCTGCTCGATTCGCTGCTGCAAAAGCTCGGGGGAAATCGCACAGTGATAGACATCGAAGAGGGTAACGTAGTCGAAGGCAACCTTGTGGAGCAGGATGATGAACTTCACAAGGTTCGTGTAGGCCTGTTGCCAGAAGGGTTCCTTGCCTTTGCCGAAGAGGTTATTCAATAAGGATGCGATGTTGTAGGCCAGGGCATGCGCGTCGAGGTCATTGTGCAGGGGGTTGTAGCGGTACTCAGAATCGAGGCTGACTTCGACGTAATCGCCTTCCCTTCTGTGGCGCTGCAATATGTCCCGCACTTTGTGGCAGAAGTCTCCCTTCACTTCCAGGACCAGTCCGCCGATCCGCTTCCCGCGGTCATGGGCCTGATAGGCAATCAGCTGTTCCGCGAAGGGATACATGCAGCAACTCGTCTTGCCGCTGCCAATCGCGCCGAAGATCGCAATGCCAGTAAATAGTCCACGGGCAGGAATCGTCAACCACCGGGGATCTCGAGAGGGTGTTGGCCTACGTGGATGGTGGACCTCTCCGAGCACTATGTAGAGGTCGTTGCGCTTACGCGGGTCGGGGTAACGCGGTAGTCGCCCGGGCTTGTCCGTCCGGCGAATTTTCGATGCAAAAACGTACAAGCCCGAAAGCACGATGGAATACGCGATAAAGGGCGTTGTATATAGAAGAAGGATGTAGGTGTACTTGAATCCCCAGAAGACCGGGCTTGCCCTGAGATACATCAGTTCGAAGAAGAGATTGTCATCGGGGAATGGCATCCTGAAATACAGAGTCATTCCCGTGGCCATTGCCAAGAGGCATGCGACCATGCCTCTGGAATTTAGAAGTCGCTCGATCATGCCGCCTCCGTTCCGACCACACACGCAGACAGCCCGAGGGGAGATTGGCTGCCCTGTTGCTGGACGTTCTGCTGACTCAGCCAGGACTGGAATTCCATGTCATTAGCCATCAACTTTTTCAGCACGATATTCAGCACATCCTCCGCACTGATTCCGATGAACCGGGCATAGTCTTCGAGCAGTTCGCTGGCGTCTTGTTCGAGACGGACTTTCCGCTTCAAGGTGACTGGCTGTTCAGAGATTCTTAGCACTTGCTTTCTCCTTCCTCTCTTCTAGTTCCCTTCTCTTTTCCTCTCCCTGTGGCGACGGGGCCAAAACACTCGGCGCTGTCTGCTGCGCCGATGGGCGGGAGCGACCCCATGGGTCACTTTTCGAGACCGAAGGGCCGAAAAGTGGGGTTCTATAAAGGGGGGATGTCAAGAAAAAACACTTCCCCTTCCGCAAGGAGAGGAGCGTTTTTCTGACATCGAGCTCCCGCCCAAGATTGCGAGGTGAGCACGCCAGTATTTTGGTCGTTACCGCCGGAACGTTTCGCATCATGTTGCTGGTCGCTGACGCCGAGCACTCGGGCACTTCAAAGCAGTGTGATTTGGGCAACCACGGTTCTATCTGAGACTCGAGGCCTATCGCTATATCGGGTTGTCCGAGGGGGCATACGGTCGCTCGTGAGACTCAAGGCCTAAACCCCACTTATGCTACTCACCCCCGAACCCATGGCGCTCGTGACGGCGGATCGCAGGACTCCAGTCGAATGCGGCTCCGATGGCACGATGCGCTCAAGCTGCTTGTGGCTTCACCTGTTCGGCGTTGAACATTCCTCCTTCCTTCCAGATTTTTAGCGTGATGGCTGCGATCTTACGCGCCAGCGTCAGCCGCGCCATCTCCGGTCGAATACCCTTCGCCAGCAGTCCGCAGTAGTAGTCACGAAATACTCCCTCACGGACGGCAGCCATAGTCGCGGCGCTTTTGAAAACGTCTTTGAGGTCGTGGTTGTGGTTCCAGTTCAGCCCGCGGACCTGCACGAAGCGGGGCTTGCGTTCTACCTGGCCGTGAAGCACGTGATACTGCGCACTGTCGTGTGTTTCCAAGGCAAGACCGCAATAGGACCAGAACTGACGTTTGGTGCGGAAGCGGTGCGGCGTCTGCACGCGGCCGATCAGCACGGCTGTTCGTACCTTTCCGAGGAAGGGCACTGATTGCAGCCATTTCATGGCCGGATGCTTGCGGCACTCCGCGAGCATCTCGCGTTTGGCACGGAGGCGCAGGCGATGCACGGCATCGAGTTCTTGGTAAAGCAGCTCAACCCGCTGCCGCAACCCCTCAGTGGGGAGCTGGGCGAGGTAGGATTCCCGACGGTCCGGTCGGTAGATGCTCTTGCCGTGATAAGGGACGGCCTGGCCGCGGAACACGGCCTTCACGCGGCTCATGATGCGGGTGGTGTCCTCGGTCAGCATGGTGTAGCTGCGCGTGCGACGCTGGACCTCCAAGGAGCTGAGTTCACCGTGATAGACAGGCGACAAGGCGTCGTTGCGCAACAGCTCGGCCAGCTTGCGTGCGTCAATGAGGTCACCTTTGTTGCCCGATTTCAGGAGCCTGGTTTTGCGCGGGTCGCAGACCAGCACGCGAGCCACTCTTGGTTGCAGCAGATCGTAGAGCCAAGCGGAATGAATTCCTTCCTCGAAGGTGACATGCAGGGTTCCGCGAATTCCGTGGAGGAAGTCGAGGATCGCTGACGCGCGGGTTGGCACTACAGACTGCATGATGAGCTTGCCGTCGTGATCGAGCACCGCGGCAGAGATAGTGTCGCGGTGAACGTCGAGCCCGATGTATCGCAGGTTATCCATTGAGAATCCTTTCTCGTTCTGCGGTTCTGCGTGCGAACCGAGAAGCAGACCTGCTTCTCATGATGGACCAGGACCCGCAGCGAGGATGGCGGTCAAGGACGCGCGGTCTCTGCGCGCCGCGCAGCGGTCGAGCGCAGCGAGATCCTTGACGGCCACCGCAGCGCAGGGTACGTCCACTTGGGCGGGAGCGACCCGTTTTATACTGGGTCGCTACCGCCCAAAAACGGTTTTCTCCTCAGTCCCTTCCGAATGCTCCGTC
>QHOV01000088.1 GCA_003218885.1 Verrucomicrobiota bacterium
GGGCTGTTACTCATAAAATCCGTTTGGTCTTTGCTGTCATTCCGAGCGGAGTCGAGGAATCTCTGATAACATCGAGAGATGTCTCGCCTTCGCTCGACATGACAAAACTGCGAAACGTAGCTCTCATTCTGTTTTGCGCCATCTCCTCAGCGCTGGCGCAGGGACCGCAGCCCGCGGCCACGCCATCGGTCGTGTATTCGGTGCACAATCCTGACTCAATCAAAGATTACAAGACGAACCCCCGCGTTGTGCATGAGATGGTGGATCGGCTTGTTCTTGCCGCAACCGGCCAGTCTGACGTGGCGAAAGCGTGGGCGTCACTCGTCTCTCCCAACGACAGGATTGGAATTAAAATCTCCGCAGCAGGCGGCGAACTTTTCACCACGCATCATGATGTGGTGAATGCGATCGTGGACGGCCTCGTGGCAGCAGGCCATCCCCGCAGCAGCATCATTGTTTGGGATCGGTCTCTCGGTGGAATTAAGGATGCCGGTTATCGCGCGGGAATTGATGGCTACCAGCTGCAAGAAATCACGCCGCGCGACGGGTACGACGCGACGGCGGTCCTGTCCGCGCCTTTGATGGGGCAACTGGTTTGGGGCGATTTGGACCACATCGACGCACGGAAATTGGCAATTCTTTCTGACGCTGACAACACCAGCAACGTCAGTCATTTTTCGAAGATCCTTTCGAGCGAAGTTAGCAAGATCATCAACGTCCCGGTGATGAGTATCAGTGAAACGAATGGAATCGCCGGTTGCATTTACAACATGACCATTCCAAACATCGATAACTGGCGTCGTTTTGCGCAAGGCTCTCGTTTTGGCACGGAAAGCCTTGCGGAGATTTATGCTAATCCGATCATTGCAAAGAAGGTCGTCTTCAATTTGATGGACGGCCTCATTGCGCAATATGCGGGCGGCCCGCAGTCGCAGCCGAACTATGCCACGCATCACGCCACGCTGTACGCGAGCAGGGACCCGGTCGCCCTGGACGCCATCGCCCTGAAGCGTTTGGAAGAATGGCGCGCACGTGCGAGTCTGCCTGCGATCGGCCGCCTCGCGGCCTATGTCGGCTTTGCCAGCCAGCTCGGCCTCGGCAACTCAGCGCTCGATCGGATCGAGGTCCGAAATATTGGACGATGATCGCGCTTGTAGCAATTTTCCGCGCTGGCATTACCGATGTCGGCTCCAGACCATGAGCACGCGACCGCAGTTGGAGACCACAATTTTGCGCTCGGTCTCGCGGTCATTTTATCTTTCGATCCGATTCCTGCCGGCGCGATTACGCGAGCCGATTGCGCTGGCGTATCTGCTTGCACGAGCAACCGACACGGTCGCCGACACGGCGAAAATTTCCAGGAGCGTGCGAATCGAAACTCTCAAAATGCTCTCGGACGGGATTCAAGGTAAAGCCTCGCGCGAAATTGTTGTTGATCTGATCGCCTCATTTGTCCCGCTACAAGCGAACGACAGCGAACGACAGCTGCTTGAATCGTTGCCCGATTGCCTTGCATGGCTCGAGCGAATGGAGCAGGCGGATCGCACTGACATTCGCGTGGTGCTAGAGAAGATCACGCATGGCCAGATGCTCGACATCCAGCGCTTCGACAATCCGCAAGAAATTCGCGCGCTTAGCACCGCCGCCGATCTGGACGATTACACCTATCTGGTTGCCGGTTGTGTCGGCGAATTCTGGACGCGCCTTTGTTTCCGGCATGTTCGGAACTTCGCGAGTCTGAGCGAAGACGAGATGCTGGCGCTGGGCAAACGCTACGGAATGGCGCTTCAGTTGATCAACGTTCTGCGCGATGCCGGCTCCGATCTGCGCGCGGGCAGATGTTATTTTCCGGAATACGAATTGAGCGCGGCGCATCTAACCGCGTCGCAGATCCTTTCCGAACCCGAGTGCTTCCAGTCGATCTATAGGACCTGGCTCGACAAAGCAAAGGCTGGGCTGGAGTGCGGGATGCGATATTCGCGCGCCATCGAAAATCGTCGAGTGCGTGCAGCCACAGTTCTGCCGGCATTGATCGGCGCGCGCACGGTTGCGCTCCTGGATGCAGCTGGCCCGACGGCGTTGCAGCGCACGGTGAAAGTCCCGCGCGGCGACGTGCGCAAGATGATTTTGTCGCTAGCCATCACCTTGGCATCGCACAGAGTGATCGATGCGATATTCAATCGCGCAAAACTGTAGCCGTTGTCCTGTGGGCAACGTGGGGGCACGAATGTTTATCACCTCAGCGGCGCGCTTCGCACAGCGAAGTGGCTACAGAAAATAATTTCGCTGTCGCTCGCTTATTGGTTGCTCGAGTCGCTCCAAAACCTGAAGCATGTCTTCCCAAACTTTGCGTTTTTCCGAAGGCGCCTGGTTTCGGAGCAGGTAAGCAGGGTGATAGGTGATCATGAGCGGGATGCCGTTGTAAGCGTGCCAGCGTCCGCGCAATTCCCGCATGGTTCCGCGCATTCCGAGTAGGCCCTCCACCGCGACTGCGCCGAGCGCAACCAACACTTTCGGTTGGATGATCTCGATCTGCTCCACCAGATACGGCCGGCAGGTTTGCATCTCTGTCGGCGTTGGCGCGCGATTTCCAAACGTTCCCCGCGGCGTGTCCGGCCGGCACTTGAGGATATTTGCGATGTAAACATCTTCGCGGGCGAAATTCATCGCCTTGATAATTTTTGTCAGCAATTGCCCAGCTCGTCCGACAAATGGTTCGCCTTGTTTATCCTCATCGATTCCGGGAGCTTCACCGATGAACATCAAATCGGCGTCTGGGTTTCCTACGCCGAAAACCGTTTGTGTGCGCGAGCACGCGAGGTGCGCGCATTTCACACAAACGCGAACGCGTTCCCGAATGGGCTCGAGTAATTCTGCTTTGTTCGACGCCGGCTGTAGCCGTCGCCCTGTGGGCGATGCAGACGCTTCGCGCCCGCCTTCGCGCAGCTCCGGCGTGGCGAGCAGAGAAACGGCTACAGGAGGAACGATTTGCAATCGTGCGAGCACGATCCTCGATGCGCGTGGCAAATGATCGCTCGTCTCTCGCATTTTCTCCAGCGCTGCGATGACCAAATCGAGAGCTGGCTGCGCCATTTGAATGATCATGCGAAATTTTGCGCCTGAACGCAATCTCTTTGATCATGCAACGATGAGCGCGTGGCTAAGCGATTACGACTACGACTTGCCGCAGGAATTGATTGCGCAGCGCCCTCTTCAGCGCCGCGAAGATTCCCGCATGATGGTGCTGCACCGCGGCGAACAGACAGTTGAACATCGCCAATTTCGCGAACTGAAAATGTTTCTGCAGCCGGAGGACTTGCTCGTTTTAAACGACACGCGCGTGCTTCCAGCACGCCGGTTCTCGGACGACGGCGGGATTGAATTTTTGTTTCTCGAACGGCTCGGCCCGAAACATTGGAAGTGTCTGGTGAGGCCGGGACGCAAAATGCGTGTTGGCGCAACAACAAAGATCGAAAATGTCACTCTGCGGGTGGAACGAATCACGACGGGTGGTGAGCGCATCGTGGCCTTGGATGAAGATGTCGATCTTTATACCGGCGGTTCCATGCCGTTGCCGCCTTATATAAGGCGCCCAAGCGACGAAAAGGACGCAGCACGCTACCAGACTGTTTTTGCGCATGAGGTTGGCGCGGTTGCCGCTCCCACGGCCGGTCTCCATTTCACCGGGGAAATTTTGAATGAAATTCCACACACATTCGTGACTCTGCATGTCGGCCCGGGGACATTTCTGCCGGTGCGCTCAGAAGAGATCGCCGAGCATCGCATGCACGCGGAGCGCTTCTCCATTTCGCAACGAGCCGCGGACAAGATCAACAACGCGCAGCGCGTGATCGCTGTCGGAACGACGACGGTGCGCACGCTGGAATCGGGTCGGCGCAAAGGCGAAGAACTTGTCGCGCAAGAAAGCGCGACGGACCTCTTCATTTATCCGCCGTACAATTTTCGGTCGGTCGACGTTCTACTGACGAACTTCCATCTACCGCGCTCGACTTTGCTGATGTTGGTCAGCGCGTTTGCGGGACGGGAGTTTTTACTTCGCGCGTACGAGGAAGCGATTCGTGAGCGGTATCGCTTCTACAGCTATGGTGATTGCATGTTGATTTTGTAGGGGAAGCCGTTGGTTTCCCGCGAGAAGGCTGTCACCTTGCCGGACGCGTTGTTGAGCGGCTTGCGTGGTTGTTGGCGGCGAATGGATTCGTTGCCACCGCTACGACAGCATCCGTTCGCCCATAGGCGAAGCGGCTCCCATCGAGCGAGAACGCGAGCGAGGTAACGCCTCTCCCAGCATAGCCCAGCTCCTGGTCATAAAAGAGCTGCAACGTCCAATCAGAAACTCGCCAAAATTGAATTTGGCTCTGTCCTCCCACAGCCAGGTAGTGACCATCGGGGGTAAAGGCGAGAGCCTGGTTCTGATCCGACAAGGTAGCTACCTGCACCCAGTCCGATGTCCGGTAAACGTGGATGGGATTCGAGGCGATCGTGAGAAGCGTTCCGTCCGGAGAGAATCGGGTCAGACCGCTGACGGGAAAAGTGCGAATAAAGGTGCCATCGGAAACGTGCCAAACTGCGGGTACGCTTTCGCAGCTAGCGGAGATGAGTGCGTCATTGGCTGAAAAATTGATCCCAATGAATGGCCCAAAAAGAAATGGCCCTGACAACTCCCGCACGAGCGTCCAGTTCGAGACATTCCACAACTTGATGACATCGTTGTTCCCGTCGAAGAAAGCGCCGGATGCCAACAGGGTCCCATCGTGCGAAAACGCGAGACCTGTGATGTCTTGCGTGTGACCGACCAAAGTCTGCACGAGCGTGCCGTCGGCTGTTCGATAAATTTTCACGGTGTGGTTGGCGCCGGGCAGGGCGATCAGTTGTCCATCCGGCGAGAGCGCCATTGTCGTTACAGACGCGGTCGCATTAATCATGCTCAAGAAGTGGCCGGCCAATGCGTCCCAAAATCGTGCCGTGGTGTCCCCGCCGCTGATCAACCGACCGTTCGCCGTGAATATCAGCTCATTGATCGAGCTCGAATGATTGGTGACCGTCGGTGGTGCGAACGGTGAGGCGCGCTTCGATGGAGGCCACCAGAGTTTGATCGCAAACTCGGGATACCAACTGCCGGAGGCGAGTGTCCGGCTATCTGGCGCGAAGGCGAGTGTCTGCACGAACGCGTTATGTCCAACCAGTGTATCGACCAACACGCCCCGCTTCGGATCCCAGAGCCTGATGTTATGATCCCAAGTGCCGGTTGCTAGCATCTTCCCGTCCGGCGAGAAGGCGAGCACACCAACGCCGCTGCCCTGGGCGAGGGAGAAAACGAGGCCCCAGTCCGACACGTTCCAAAGCCGTACGGTCTGGTCCCAGCTCCCCGTCGCCAGGGTCTTCCCATCCGGCGAGAACGCGACCGAGTAGATGTTGTTCGTATGTCCGCTGAGAGTCTGCTCCAATCCCCAATCTGAGGTTCGATAAAGTTTGGCTGTTCTGTCATTGCTCGCGCTCGCAAGCCACTGGCCGTCAGGCGAGAAGGCGACCGCGTTCACCTGCTGCGCATGATCGGAACGACTGCTAACCAGGGTGCCGTTCGCCATTCGCCAGACTTTTACTGATCGATCCTTGCTTCCACTGGCCAGATACTGCCCGTCGGATGAAAAGGCGACTGAGGTCACCCCGGTATTCGTTACGTCTCCGATGGCATAGCCGGTAAAGGTTTGCACCAATTGCCCATCGGAGATCCTCCAGATGTGAACGGCGCTAGTAAACTGACCGCCTCCAATGGTCTGTTGGACTCCCGCCGCGATCAACGTGCTGTCTGGAGAGATCGCGACCGAAAGAACGTCAAACAACTGGTGGTTGATATCGTAGGGAATGGCCAAGCTCTTGATGAAAGTTCCGTCCTGCCGCCAGAGCTTGATCGTTCGATCACTGCTTCCGGAGACGAGCAACTGGCCATCGGGCGAATAAGCGACGGAATTGACGGAGAAGCTATGGCCGCCCTTGGCCCAGATGATGTCAGGACGGCCTTGAGAGAAAGCGATGGCTGGAAGAAACGTCAGCAAGATTGACGCGATCAGGCGCCATCCGCCAAAACGATTCCAACCCAAGGGTTTCATGGACATCCTCGGAATTCCCATCCTTCATTTATTCAAGAACGCGTCAAGAAGATTCGGGCGCGTTGGCAGGTTAGAAGGGTGCCCAACGACGAAAAAGGGCGCCCGTGTTACGGCGCAGCGACTTGCACGTTGTGCTATTCTCAGGAGAAATGGCAAACGAACCGAGAGGCGAACTGGTCATTCAAACAATCGCCATGCCGAAGGACACAAATCCGAACGGCGACATTTTCGGCGGTTGGTTGACATCGCAAATGGATCTCGGCAGCGGAATTCTTGCGGCCAAAACTGCGCAAGCGCGAGTGGTTACCGTTGCGATGGAAGGGATGTCGTTTCTTCAACCCGTGCGGGTAGGGGACACGGTCAGATGTTATGCGCGCGTGGAAAAAATCGGGCGGACTTCGATGACCATTCCAGTGGAGGTTTGGGTAACGCGTTATATGACCGGCGAAGAACTCCGCGTTACACACGGCGTTTTTACGCTGGTCGCCGTCGATGAGTCCGGGAAACCAATTCCAGTAAAACGCGGGAGCGCATAGAAAATGACGAAGCCCGAATGTCGAATGACGAAGAAAAAATCGAAGCCCGAATGACAAAACGTTCATCGACTACGCCGTTCAGATTTCTGGCTTCGCTATTCATCCGTCATTCGCCATTTTTGCTTGGTCATTTTGCAGACGCTCGTTAGTTCGTGCCAATGGCTAACTTCGCCTATCTCTTCGAGCGATTCCCGTCGTTCGGACAGACCTTTTGCTATCGGGAAGTCGCTGAGCTATCGCGACAGAGCATCACTCCACCGATTTTTTCCATTCGCAATCCGAAAGATGAACCGGCGCAGGACTGGGACCCCAGCGTAGTTCAGCGCGTGCATTATCTGCCGGAGGAGAAACAACTGCTCGAAGAGGTTCGTCGCGCGTCCAAAAAAGGAAAACTGACTACGGAAATTATCGGTGCTCTGGATGAGTGGGGGCGGCGCCCCGATTTTCTTCGGCTCTATCAGGCTGTTTACATCGGGCTGCGCCTGCAAGAGATGGGGATTCGACATGTTCATGCACATTTTGCTGGAATGGCCGCGCGCACTGCTTTCTGGATCGACAAATTTTTTCCAATCACTTTCAGTTTTACCGCGCACGGGAACGACATTTTTGCGCCGCGAGATTTTGCCATCGGCCTTGATAGGCTTGTCGGTGCAGCGCGCGTAATCGTTACCGTGGCCGATTACGCGGCGCGGTTCCTGCAAGAGCGATTCCCAAATCAGGCGGATCGCATTCATCGCGTTTACAATGGGTTGAATCTCGCTGAATTCGGTCGCACAGATTTTTCAGCTGCGCCCCAAATAGTTGTGGCAGTAGGTCGTTTGATCCCGAAAAAGGGCTTTGCTGATCTGATCCGTGCCTGCGGACTGCTAGCGGAGCGCGGAAAATCGTTTCAATGCGAAATCATTGGCGACGGCCCGCTCCAAAATGAATTGGGCGCACAGATCAAGGAGCTGAACCTGCAAGATCGCGTGGCGTTACCCGGCGCAAAACCGCAGCGTGAAGTCCGGCAGCGTCTCGCTGCAGCGAACATTTTTGTGCTGCCGAGTGTGGTCGATCCCGAGGGGGGCATGGACAATCTTCCCACAGTTATCATGGAAGCAATGGCGACGGGGCTGCCAGTGATCTCGACGGCTATCGGCGGGATTCCAGAAATGGTCGTTGAAAATGAAACAGGTTTTCTGGTGCAACCGGGCGACGTAGTAGCGCTTGGCGATGCGATCGAAACGTCGATCAGCAATCTTTCGTTGGCGCAAAAACTTGGCCGCGCTGGACATGAACGGGCTGAAAAGCTTTTCTCGATTGAGAAGAATGTGCGTGAGTTATGCACGCTGATTCTGTAGCGGCGATTGACCTCAATCGCCCGGATTCACGACCGTGATGAGGTTGGTTCAGGTGAACCGCCCCTACTAAATCGTTGGTTATTTTACAGAAAGTCGCGAACACAATCGACTGCGCGCAGGTAAACATGATGCGGTCCGCCGCGCATCAGTTCTTCGCTCATCAGGCTCACGGGATCGTCTTTTCCCGCAGGCATCAATTGTGGAATGCGTTTTTCGCCAGGTTTCCCGCGTGAAACTTCGAGAAGATCGCCACATTTCGCGTGGGTAACGACGAATTCTATATCGGCTGCCGTCAACGCGACTTCGTGAATCGGCTGGCCGTCGCGCTGGCGGATTTCGATATCGATCTTTCGACCGGAGGAACTAACGAACTGAAGCTTGTTCTCCCCATCTGTTTTCTCAGGACACCAGTTCAATTGCGCCGCAAGCCAGCCAACAAAGAGCAGAGCAGTCGATCTAAAACCGCGCGCAAAATCGATGCGCAGCTTACTGATTTTGGCCAGGCGATGATGCGAGGTGGGATGATCGAAGAATTGCGCCAGCGCGAAACGAACCTTGTCCAGTCGCGTCCAATTCAGGTCGCAAAGGACGATGCGCTGTTTTGCCTCTGTTTGTGCGGACTCCACGAGACGCATTTGTGCCTGAAAATCCTGCCAGGGCCGGCTATCGTAGATGACTCGATCGACCCAAGTCCAGAGTTGCGGGTCCATCGGCTCGCGGAATTCGTGCTGCCACCAAAGGTACAACGGCAGGTCCGAATCCAGGTTTGAGAGAACAATGTTCGGCAGCTGAGTAGTACACCCGCCGTTGAGGCGGAATGAGATTTGTTCAGAGCAAACTTGTTTGCTGCCAGCACGGCTCACGTGGCAATGCGCGCTGATCCAGGCGTCCACGCGATCGTTTTCTGCGTTGCAATCCGCTTCGATGACGATCGCGCGGCACGCATGGTCCTCGGTAATCCTCGCCATCAGTTGCGTGTTTCTGTCCAGTGAGCCCGGGTCTTCGCTGTAAACAGCAAGGTTCATGAGCGAAGCTCGCGTCACAGCGCCTTCGCTTTCCTGCCAGAGTTTTTTCAGCTTCTGATCGATTTTGCCGACTTCGACCGGCACTCCGAGCGAATACGTTTCAGTCACGGCGGGCATCGCTCAGAGTCTCCTCCACGCCCGCCCGTCGCGGGCGAGCAAATCGTCGGCTGCTTCCGGTCCCCATGAGCCTGCGGGATAAAAGAACAATTCGGGCACATCTTTTTTCGCGTGCCAAGCTTGCTCGATCGGATCGATGAAAGCCCAGGCTTGCTCGACCTCGTCGCGGCGGGCAAAGAGTGTGGCGTCGCCGCTCATAGCGTCGAGGAGCAACCGTTCGTACGCTTCCGGGCTGGCCTTTCCAAAGGACGTTCCATAATGGAAATCCATTTTCACGGGCTCGATGTGAAAGCTCGTGCCAGGCACCTTGGCATGAATCCGCAACGAGATTCCCTCGTCCGGTTGAATCCGAATAACGAGCACATTGAGGTCGTGCAAATCTTTGTTGAACAGAACCGCAGGCGCTTTTTTGAAATGAATGGAAATTTCTGTTGCCGATTTTGGAAGTCGTTTCCCAACGCGCATATAAATTGGAACGTCGGCCCATCGCCAGTTGTCGATGAACAAACGCAGTGCGACGAAAGTATCCGTTTGCGAATCTGGGTTGACGTTTTCTTCCTGCCGGTAGCCCAGCACCGGGTCGCCGTGAATCGCGCCTTTAGCATATTGACCGCGCACAACATTGGCCGCGATTTCATTGCGCGACCAGCGACGCAGTGATCGCACCACTTTGATCTTTTCGTCGCGAATACTGTCCGCGCTCAGGTCCGTCGGCGGTTCCATGGCCGTAAGGCAAAGGAGCTGGAGCAAGTGGTTCTGCACCATGTCGCGCAAGGCGCCAGCGCGTTCGTAATAGCCGGCGCGAGTCCCGACGCCCAGCGTTTCCGCCGCCGTGATCTGCACATGGTCGATGTAGTGCGTGTTCCACAGCGGCGCGAAAATCGCGTTGGCAAATCGGAGAACGAGGATGTTCTGGGCCGTCTCCTTGCCGAGAAAATGGTCGATCCGATAGGTTTGCTCTTCTGTAAAAGAATTGTGGATGATACGATTAAGCTCGCGCGCCGAGGCAAGATCCGTTCCGAACGGTTTTTCGACGATTACGCGCACCCAGCTGCCTTTGCATGTTTGATTTAAGCCGGCCGCTTTCAAGTGCTTGAGAATCGGTTCAAATTGGTCTGGACCTGCGGCAAAATAAAAAAGGCGATTGCCGCGCGTGCCGTGAGTCTTATCGATTTCATCGAGACGTTCTACAAGCGCCTTGTAACCGCTTTCGTCGCCGAACTCGCTTTGGTGATAAAAAATCGATTGCGCAAATGTCTTCCAAATTTCGTCGCGCACAGGTTGGCGGGAAAACTTGCGCGTCGCTTCTTCGAGATCGCGCCGGAATTCGTCATCACTTTTTTTGCGACGCGCGAATCCGACAATCGTCACCGCAGGCGGCAGCTCGCCGTCGGCCGCGACGTTATAGAGCGCAGGGACGAGTTTACGATGGGCGAGATCGCCTGTAGCGCCGAAGATCACGATACTGCATGGCTGCGGCACAGGACGCGTGGCTAATCCTTCGCGTAGCGGGTTTGGCTCCGGTTGATCAGCAGTACGATTCATGAGCATCCGCAGATTACGCAGATTGCTGCAGATTTTAAGCGGAATCTTCTCACCCAATTAAGCGTACATAGCGCCGCTTTGGGCATTAGTTTGATCCTCGCACGCAGACCGCTCTTAACTGTAGTCTGATGCGCATGCCTCCACCGTTTCGCGCAGTCATCTTCGATCTCGATGGCGTACTGGCCGACTCCGAGCCGTGGTGGAATGAGATCGACAAGAAACTGCTCGGCGAATACGGTGTCACTTATCGTGGCGAGTACCACCGAAACGTGCTGGGCGTGAGTTACCGGCTGGCGGTGGAATTCTACAAGAAAGTATTTGGCCTCTCGGCGCCTACTGAGGAATTGATGCGGCGCCGAGGGGAAATCGCCGCCGAGTTCTTTACGAAGCGTGTCGGCCTTTTTCCTTCAACGAGAGCTGTACTAACAGAGTTGCGGCAAATGAATCTGCGCCTCGCCGTAGCGACGAGTTCCGTGGGCGCGTCCGCTCGTCCATTCTTAGATCGGCATCGACTAACGGCATTCTTTGAGGTGATTGTGACTGGTGAAGAAATCGAACGCGGCAAACCGTCTCCCGACATCTACCTGAGCGCGGCGGAGAAACTTGGCATTCCAGCAGATGCATCCCTCGTCATCGAGGACGCGCTTTCCGGGATCGCGGCTGCCAGAGCCGCTGGAATGCGCGTGGCCGCAGTCCCCGACACGCGGTTCGTCGATCCGCACGATTACGAGAAAGAAGCCGATTACGTGCTCGGAAATCTTTCGGAAATCCCGTCGCTGGTCCGTAGCGTCGCTGCTGCGGGTTAGCCCGGCAGCGGAAATCTGCACGTCAGCTCGCGGACTTTTTCCCGAACACGATTGAGAGCAGTTTCGTCAGTGCGATTTTCCAAGGCTTCAGCAATCAGATCGGAAATCTCAAGCATTTCTTCTTCTTTCATGCCGCGGGTTGTGACCGCTGGTGTACCCACGCGAATGCCGCCGGGTTTAAAGATTGGGTAAGTGTCGAATGGGATCGCATTTTTGTTCACCGTGATCCCGGCGCGATCAAGAACCTCCTGCGCTTCCTTACCGTTGATTTCCTTGGGGCGAAGGTCGACCAGCATCAGGTGGTTATCCGTTCCGCCCGAAACAATTCTGTAACCGTGCTTGGCGAGACCGGCCGCCAGCGCCTTTGCATTCAGGACGACTTGCCGCTGATATTCGCGGAATTGAGGCTGAAGCGCTTCGTGAAAACAAACTGCCTTCGCTGCAATCACGTGCATGAGTGGACCGCCCTGCACGCCCGGGAAGAGAGTCGAATCGATTAGTTTGGCGAATTTTTCTTCGCACATCACAATTCCCCCACGCGGGCCGCGTAAACTTTTGTGCGGCGATATGGGCCATGTCGATGAACAAAATCGCTCCCACTGAATCGGCAATCTGCCGCAGCCGCGGAAAATCGAATATGCGCGGATAAGCGGACGCGCCCGCAGTAATCATCGCGGGCCGCACCTCCTCGGCCAATTTTTGCAGCGCGTCGTAATCGATTTGCTCAGTCTTCTCATCCACACCGTAGTGCGTGACTTGATAAAATTTGCCGGAAAAATTTGCCGGATGCCCGTGGCTGAGATGCCCTCCGTGCGCGAGGTTCATCGTCAAAATTTTGTCCCCCGGTTTAATGGCTGCGAAATAAACAGCCATGTTCGCTTGTGTGCCGCTGTGCGGCTGCACGTTTACATGCTCGCAGCCGAAGAGCCGCTTCGCGCGATCAATGGCCAATTGCTCAGCAATATCGACATTCTCGCAGCCGCCGTACCAGCGCTTTCGTGGATAACCTTCGGCATATTTGTTCGTGAGAACACTGCCTTGCGCTTCCATTACCGCACGGCTGGTGAAATTTTCGGAGGCAATCAATTCGATATTTTCCCGCTGGCGCGTTTCCTCCGCGACGATCACATCGAAAATTTCCGGATCGACTCTGCGCAACGCCTCGCCGTACCGAGGAGGCGGTTTCGAAGTGGCCGATCCGGTTTCGATTCGAGGTGGGAGATCCTCCATCGGATAGGAAGATAGCTCGCGCGAGTGCATCGCACCAGGCCGGACCAGTTCACTTTGCTCGACAAATGCGAGCACGCTGGGCAAGGCGTTGCTGATGATGCGCGCGCAATCCTCGTACACTTCGCGGCCGAGCCCGATCGGGTCCGGCACGTCGCGCCACACTGTTGTGCCC
>QHOV01000129.1 GCA_003218885.1 Verrucomicrobiota bacterium
AATGGGGCCGCTGGAAACTTTGGGAAGCTGTGACTGCCCGGTTCGAGAAATGTTCGGCGCCGGCGCCTTGGCGGAAATCGCTCCGGTGGAAGGCGGCACAGCCTGCGCAGGCTCCGCCTTGGCAGGCGTATTTAAGTTGGCCACCGTTTGCTTGGTAGTCCCGCGACTGCGGGATTGCGCCAGCGTGAACGGGATCGCGCAGACCGCCAGAAGCGCGAGCAGAATCAATGCGCTCCAAAGCAGGTGAGCTTTAATGGAATGTTTAGTTTGTTTTTTCATTGTGTTGTCCTTTGAGTGAAATCGAGGGAAGAAGCCTGGGTTTTATCCTCGGGGGATGAAATGGAAGGAAGCAGCCTAGGCCACATGTGGAGTGCCCTTTTAGCAGAAGCAGGGGGGAGGATGTCAAGACTTTTTTCTTAACAATTTTTTTACCGCGAATGCGCCCACGCTCAGCCGCTGCGCTGGGACAAGAAACTCAACAGAAGAAAAGGAAGGTAACGAAGGTCTTTTTAAATCAAAGACAGTCTTTGCTTTCTTCGTTGCCTTCTGTGTAAGTTTTTCTCGATGCGGAGTTTGTGAGAAAGCGGACCGGCACGGAGGGGACCAGGAAAACAACAGAAGGAAACGAAGGTAACGAAGGTTCGCCAAATCAAATTACCGGCTTTGTTTCCTTTGTTGCCTTCGGTAAAAATCTTTTTGGAATGCGCTTTCCTCGCGCTCTTCTGTAAAAGCTCTCTGCGATGCAGCGACGCCACGTTTTTTTATCAAGGAGCGGCGGTCTCTAGTCCGCCGTTCTAAAAAGGGCGGATTGGAAACCGCCCCTCCTCGTTTGCGCTCCTTTACAATTTGTAACCTTGATCTCTTTAACCGCTCAGGTCCCGCTCGTCCCGTGTCTCCTGGTCCAACACAGCGACTGCACGGTCATAGGTGGCCTTTGCTTCCTCATGCGAGTTGCCCACTGCGGTCAGCCCCATTCTTCCGAGTTCCCCCCAGGCGCTCATCATGTGAAAGACGACGCCTGTCTGGCGCGTTTGACCGAAGTGCAGGTTGTGACGCACCACGATGTCAAAAAGATCGTCGGGGGTCAGGGTGCGATACTGGGGCGACTCGACGTGGTCGCTGGCGACAAAAAACTTCTGCCGGCCATTCGGAGCTGTGAAGATCGCCGTCTCCGGATCGTAGGTTCCGTCGGTGAGAAATTGCAGGGTCAAAAACGGATGAGTGGTGCCGCCTTTTCGCAAGTTAATCTCGATGGCATACGGCTCCCATTTTCCATTCGAGCGCACCACGACAAAATCCAAGGCGAAACGCCCGATGACTCCTTCGTTCGCGAGACGCCTGCCTACCTTGGCCGCTTCCCGCGTGATCAGCGCAGCGTAACCGGTGTCGGCAGGGAACACGCAGCCGAGATAGCTTTGCCCGGATGGGCCGCCCAGAAGCTGGTCGTGCGTCGATAACAAATCGACTGCGCCCAATGGCGTGACGCGAAGCTGCACGCTCGGGCTCCTGAACTCTTCTCCCACGATTCGCTCTTCGACGACTCCCTTTCGTTCCTCCAAGTTCTTCATGTAACTGTCATAAGTAACTCCCTCTAACTCGAACTGCATCGCCCGAAGGCGTTCCTCTAACATAGTCCGCTCTTTTGAGTTACCTGGTGCTGGAAGTCCTGTAAGATCGACAACGGCATTGCCCTCGCCAGAGACGCCTTCATTGAGCTTTACCATGACCTGCTTGATCGAAGGTTTCCTCGCCCGCATCTGCGCGATCGCTTCAATCACGTCCTCTTTGCTGTTGAGATTCTCGTACCCGAGCGGATGAGGAACATTCTCTTCCATGAAAATTTTCCTGCACCCGCTCTTGGTGCCCAGCGGGAAAAATTTTGGGTCGGCGCCGTACATAGGGATACCGAGCCGCAGCGCCAGTTCTTTCTCTCGATTAGTCGTGTTGAAAGGAACAAGGTGCGCGCGATCGGGATCCATTATCAAGGAACGCATACGCTCGATCAGCCGTTGCCGCGCAAGCAGTTTGTCACTCAGCGGACGCACCGATCCGTCGAGAGGTGAAAGCAGGAAAAGCCGCTGCCGCGCATGGCTCGGGATGACGCCGGGCAGAAGATCAAGGTAATAGTCGATGATGCTCGGCAGAATCGTTTGCGACGTGACGTAGATCAGCCGGGCCCGCGGCTGGCGCAATAGCAATAACAGGAACAGAAAACGTTCTTCGTACGCCTGCATCACCGCGCCCGAGCTGATCGCATCGATAGACATCGACGGGACGACCACGATCGTCTGGGGGTCTTGGTTGAATCGTTCGATCGATTTCCACAGCGGCACCAGCTTCTTTTGCAGCTGGTCGAATTCGGCCTGTGAGTCAGCCGTGATCTTTGCTTGAGGCATAAGCGCGTTATTAAAGCGCATCTGATAAACAAATCTAGACGATTTGTCGCTAGCCCGCCTCAGGCGGGAACTCGCGAATTGCATCGCGAGTTCCCGAGTCGCCCGCCGCAGCCTCTCGGCCTCACCGTAGCTTTACGGACGCGGGTGCACCGCCGGACGCCCCCTCGGCGGCGGAATCGGCGTAGGCGGAGGCGAAGGCTCCTCGCAACTTGGAGCGCACAAGAAGCCTTCGTTGTACTGGTCGAGAGTATCCGCAAGAGCTGACACGTCTCTAGGCGCCAAGTATCCATTGCCTACCGGCGGGACAACAAGGTCCCCGATCAACGCATCGGCGTCTGCTATTGTCTGCTGAATGCAGCTTCCATCAGCGCCATTGGCGATGTTCAGCTTGGCAGCAATTAACTGGTGTGCCAGCAAAACTAATCCGTTCCCACGAACTGGCTGGTGCAGAATGTCTAGCAATTGCTGCTGGGTGTAAGTGACGTTGCCAAGTTGCAATGTGGTCACCGGCCAGGCCTGAGGATGGTTTTTCCAATAGCCTTGCCCGAAAACACACCCGACCGGCGTGCCGGTAGGTGTCGGTGTCGGCGTAGGGGTTGCCGTAGCAGTTGCTGTCGCCGTTGGTGTAGGTGTAGGCGTCGGCGTCGGCGAGCCGCATGGCACAGTTAGAGCCACATCGTCCACATACATTCCGGTGAGGTCGCCGAAGTTATCCAAATGCACCAGGAACTCGACGCGCACGGTCTGCCCTGCATACGGCGTCATGTCCACATTCGTGTTGAGCCACGTGTTCCCATTCAGACACTGATGGAAGATCGTTTGCAGGATGGCGCCGGAGGTATCGGTGATGTAAGCATCCTGCCAGTCGAAGGCAATGTTGTCGGTGGTGCAGTCCCAGTGCCAGAAGCTCAGCGTGCTTGTACCAGCAGGCACCGTGAACTGCTGATAGAAGGAACTGTCTCCAGGGTCCCGCTGTGTGCAAGGGTGTTGGTTACCACGGGCACGTTGTCCATGTTAAGAATTACCCAGTCTGTGAAGTCCCCAGTCTCGAATCCTTCGTTTAGAATTGCCCCGGTATCGCATTGCGGCGGTGTCGGCGTTGGGAAACACGCAGTGACCGCTTCTACGCTGGCAACCGTGCTCGAGCCGTTATAGCCGCCGGTAGCGACCAACATGCTGCCGACGCCCGTGCCGCCTGGGAATGAGCGAAACTCGTTCATGTTGGAAAAGGCTCCCCAAGTGTCCGTGGAGGGGTCATAGAATCTAGTCTGGTTATCGGTGGCCGGGATCCTTGGACGATTCTTCATGGCCTTGATAAACGGCGCGGGAAACGCAGCCTTAGCCGCAGCTTTGTCTGCGCCCGCCCCAATGGCAAACGGATTACCTCCTCCGAAAACCCAAAGCGCGTTAAGCGCAACACCACTGCCGGGAACATTGTTCTGGTATGAAGCGGGCTCGTCAGCCTTCGCGTTATAGACGGGAACCGAGGGATCGAATTCCCAGTTGAGATTAATGATGGTGTTGGCAGCGTCGCGCCCGCCAGCTATGTACAGCTTGTCATTGATAACGCCAAAGGCCATACCACCTGCCGGATGCGGAAATGGCACGGCCCCAGTGAGGTCGGTCCAGCTGTCCCCGACAGGATCGTATTCCCATGTATTAGGCTGAGCGCTGGTGACGTCGCCAGTATTGTAGCCGCTAAGGATATAAATCTTGCCGGTAGCAGAGACATAGCCGCCAGCCGCAAAGCTGTGCACATCCGGCATGTTCGCGCCTGTGGTCCATGTATTGGACGCGATGTCATAGATCCGGTTGATGTTGTAGTTGGTGCCGCTCACGGCATCCACGCCACCGAAGATGTAAATCTTGTTGGTAGGCGGATAATAAACTGCGGTAGCCATACTTGCTGACTGCGGCATGTCCGGCAGCGAAGTCCACGTGTTGGCCACTGGATCATAACGGTTGAAGACCGCCTCCGTGTTCCCCGAGCTGAAGGAGTAGCCGCCGCCACAATAAACGAATGTGCCGTCGGAAGCGCATGCGTCCCCATAGAGGTCGAGAGGCATTGCTGCGACCTCCTGCCAGGGGTTCGGGCAGGTCCCGTGCGGCGCCAAAGGTTTCTTCGCCGCCTGCCGCCCCAGCGCGAATGGAATCGCGCAGATGGCGATGAGCAGAAGCAGATAAAATGCGCCTCTGATTAGATGCGCTTTGATGTTGGGGTTAATTTGCTTTTTCATGGTGGTGTTGTCCCTTCTTTGAATTCTGATTTCCTGAGCTGCAACAGTACGTTCTACTAGCGGGACACCCTTTTTACCTAGGCGCGCGAAAAAATGTCAAGGCTTTTCTTAAGGAATTTTTCTTAAGGAATCCTGCGCTCTGGGAGCTATCGTAGCGCAAGTATCGCCTGCGCAATGATTTGCAGCCGACGCGGCTGCTGCTACAGGATTTGTGATCTCTCGTTCTCGGTTGGACCTTAGACGGACAGGACGCCTGTATTACCGCCTTCTTCCGAAGGAATATCCCCGATGAGTCCTTCCACCGCCGACCGCGCGCCTTCTGCCAGCCGCCCCCTCCGGTTCAAAGAGCGCCGTGTATAAATAAGGAAAATTCTCCAGTTTCAGTCGGGGAATCTTCTGGCCGATGAAATGTTCGATCGCCTGCAACGCGGGCAGTTCCTGTCCACTCGTGAGCGTGAACGCGTCGCCGACATTTTGCGCGCGGCCCGTGCGCCCGATGCGGTGCACATAATCTTCCGGATGCTCGGGCACATCATAATTGATCACGTGACTCACACCGGCGATGTCGAGCCCGCGCGACGCGATATCAGTCGCCACCATCACTTCGTATTTGCCGCTCTTGAAACCCTCGAGGGCTTCGATGCGTTCGCGTTGCGTGCGGTTGGAATGCAACACGGCGACGGCGTGCTTCGCATGCTTTAGGGAATGCGCGACGCGATCGGCGTTTACTTTCGTGCGGCAGAAAATCAACACGCTATCGAAATTTGTCCGCTCCAGCAGCGCCATGAGCAAATCGAATTTTTGTTCAGCTGCCACGGGATACACTGCGTGGGTGACTGTTTCCGCCGGCGAACGGCGCACTCCGATTTCCACCAGAACCGGATCGCGCAACACCCACGCTGCCAGGCGTTCGATCTCTGGCGGCAGGGTCGCCGAGAAAAGTAAAGTTTGCCGGTTGGTCGGAATTTTCTCCACGATGCGGCGGACGTCCGGTAGAAAGCCCATGTCGAGCATCCGGTCCACTTCGTCGAGCACGAGAATTTTTATCTCTTTGAGACTCATGGCGCGTTGCTCGAGCAGATCGAGCAGGCGCCCCGGCGTGGCCACGAGAACATCGACACCGCGCTTGAGTTCCTCGCGCTGTTTTCCGTAACCGACGCCGCCGTGCACGAGCGCGACTCGCAGATCCGTGAAGCGCCCATAATCGCGAAAGGCCGTTTCCACTTGCGCGGCCAATTCGCGCGTCGGCTCGAGCACAAGACAGCGAAACGCGCCGCGCTTTGCCAGCAATGTCAGAATTGGCAGAGCGAACGCCGCCGTCTTGCCTGTGCCGGTTTGCGCAGTGCCGATCAAATCTTTTCCGGCGAGAACAATTGGGAAAGCGCGCAGTTGGATCGGCGTGGGTTCGACAAACCCCATGGCTTGCGTCCCACGCACAACCTCCGGCGAAAGTCCGAAATGATTAAATGACACGGGGGATAGCTTAAGGCACAGATGCGCTTTGCGCAGGTTAAAAAGGTTACAAATTGCTACCCGCTGTTTATGCAATTCTCTGGCTAATTTTAACGCCGGCAAATTGAACACCGGCGTCCCGCAAAAGTAACAAGGGCGTTACCTTTCGGTTGCGGCCAGCGGGCGCACATCGTCGCGATTACATCGACATTAAGCAATTACAAAGTTGAGAAGTAAGTTCGACAAACGGTAACCCGAATTCGACCGGACGGTTCAATGAAACCAAGAATCACATTTTGTATAAGGCTCGCTGCAATTTGCGTGGCCCTACTGTCTGCAATCGGGAAACCCGCGCACGCGGCCATCATACCAGTGACTAACACTAATGACAGCGGTCCCGGCTCGTTGCGGCAGGCGCTCGCCATTGCGAATAACGGTGATACGATTGACGCCACCGGCATCTCCGGCGCCATCACACTCACCAGCGGCGTATTGCTGGTGGACAAGAGCGTGACAATCAACGGCCCCGGCGCGGATATGCTGGCCGTTGATGGCAATGCCACCAACCGTGTCTTCCAGATCGCCTCAGGTGAAACTGTCACGATCTCCGACCTCACGATTAGGAATGCTCAGGGCGGCTTCGGCGGTGGCATCTTAAATGGCGGCGGCGCGACGTTGATCATCATCAACAGCACTCTCAGCGGCAACACGGCGGGCTTCGGCGGCGGCACCTACAATGCGGGAACCCTGACCATCGTTAACAGTACGGTTAGCGGTAACACGGCTAGCGAGGGTGCCGGCACCTATAACGCCAACACGTTGACGATCACCAACAGCACGTTCAGCGGCAACGCAGCTGCAGAGACTGGCGGCGCCAGCTTCAACCTCGGGACACTGCAAATCGCTGATAGCACGCTCAGCGATAACTCGTCCGCTTTTCTCGCTGGCGGCGTCTTCAACCTCGGAACCCTTCAGGTCGGAAACACCATCCTGAATACAGGCGACTCAGGTGTGAATATCTATTCCAATGGCGGCACAGTCACATCACTGGGCTACAACCTTAGTAGCGATGACGGCGGTGGGTATTTAACCGGCCCTGGCGACCAGATTAATACTGATCCGATGCTTGGTCCATTGCAAGGCAATGGCGGTGCTACATTCACGCATGCGCTGTTACCCGGCAGCCCGGCCATTGATACGGGCGACCCGAACTTTACTCCACCGCCGTTTTTCGACTCCTACTCCTACTCCAACTGCGACGCCAACAGCTACTGCCACTGCTAGCGCGACGGCAACAGCTACGGCTACATCGAGTGCAACACCAACTGTTACGCCCACTGCTACACTTACACCTACGCCGACCGCGACATCTACGCCTACGATCACGGCAATACCCACATCGACCCCAACACCAACGCCCACTCCAAGACCTACACCGTCCCCACGGTCTAGCCCATTGCCAAGGTCTCGTCCCACTCCGGTACCTCGGCCAATGGGGGCCTTATCTCAGAAAGGACTGACTAACCAAAAGCCAAAACGACATTGAACATCCGGCCCGCTTCAATCTCATTGGCGCTTCTTTGCGCAGTCGCACTCACCACGCGTAGCGATACGATCACTGTTACCAATACCAACGACAGCGGCGCCGGCTCGTTGCGGCAGGCGCTCGCCATTGCGAACAACGGTGACACGATTGACGCCACCGGCGTCTCGGGCGCGATCACGCTCACGAGCGGCACATTGCTCGTGAACAAGAGCGTGACAATCAACGGCGCAGGCGCTGACGTACTCGCAGTTGATGGCAACGCCGCCGGCCGTGTTTTCTTCATTACATCAGGTGAAACCATCGCGATTTCCGGCTTCACGATCAGGAACGGCCACGCCGGCAACGCCGGTGGCGGCATCGACAATGAGAATAACGCAACGCTCACCATTACCAATTGCACCATCAGTGGCAACGTTGCTGGACTTGGCGGAGGCACGTTTAACAACGGCATGCTGACTATCACGAGCACCACTATTAGCGGCAACTTTTCTAGCAACGGCGGCGCCGCCTACAATTCCGGTGGAGGCACACTGACCATCACCAACAGCACTGTCAGTGGCAACTCAGCTAGCTCGGGCGGTGGTATCTTCAACATTGCAGCGTTTGCGATCACTAACAGCACGTTTAGTGGTAACTCGGCTCAGCTCGGCGGAGGTATCTCTAGCACTGAGACAGTTGAGATCGGAAACACTATCCTGAACGCGGGGAAGTCGGGCGCCAATATCGTGAACAGCGGCGGCACAGTTACTTCACACGGCTACAATCTCAGCAGCGATGACG
>QHOV01000089.1 GCA_003218885.1 Verrucomicrobiota bacterium
TATATTTTCTCTACCGACCACAAAGTGATCGGTATCCAGTACGGATTCACGGGCCTGATTTTCCTCTTCTTCGGTTTTTCCTTGATGATGCTGATGCGGTGGCAACTGGCTTATCCGGGTCAGGCGCTGCCAGTGATTGGCAAATGGCTTCCGCATATTTTCGGGCCCAACACGATGGTGGACGGGAAAATGACTCCCGATTTTTACAACTCGTTAGGCGCGATGCACGGCACGATCATGGTCTTCCTCGGGATTGTGCCACTGGCGTTTGCCGCTTTCGGCAATTTCGTCGTGCCGCTGCAGATCGGCGCACCGGACATGGCGTTCCCGAAAGTAAACATGGCGAGCTACTGGGCCGTTTTTGTCGGCGGCATTATCATGCTGATCAGTTTCTTCGTTCCCGGTGGCGCGGCCAAGAGCGGCTGGACTTCTTATGTGCCGCTAGCCGCGATTGCCGATAGCGGGCCGGGGCACCTTCCGGTTTTCAATGGACAGACGCTTTGGCTGATCGGTTTTATTTTTCTAATCACGTCGTCATTGCTCGGCGCGATTAATTTCATCGCGACCATCATCCAGTTGCGCGCCAAAGGACTGACCTGGATGCGGCTGCCATTCTTTGTGTGGGCGCAATTTGTGACCGCGTTCCTGCTCTTGCTGGCGTTTCCGCCGTTGGAGGCAGGGATCATCATGCAACTGATGGACCGCGTGGCAGCCACGAGCTTTTTCATGCCTGTAGGCCTGGTGGTGAATGGCGCACCTTTGTCCATCAGCGGCGGCGGCAGCCCGCTTTTGTGGCAACATCTTTTCTGGTTCCTCGCGCATCCCGAAGTGTACGTGCTCATTCTGCCGGGCATGGGCATTGTCGCTGAAATTCTGGCGAACAACTCGCGCAAACCGCTCTGGGGTTACAAATCGCTTGTTTTTTCTGTGCTCACGATCGGCTTTTTGTCGTTCATAGTCTGGGCCCATCACATGTGGCTTACCGGCATGGGCTCGGCCGTGAGCGCATTTTTCCAGACGACCACGCTCATCATTTCGATTCCATCGGTGATCATCTTGAGCGCGTTTTTCATTTCACTCTGGGGCGGCTCGATCCGCTTCACCGTGCCGATGCTTTTCACGACCGCGTTCCTGCCCATGTTTGGAATCGGCGGTCTTACAGGCATCCCGCTGGCGTTTAACTCGGCTGATCTTTATTTGCACGACACGTACTATGTGATTGCGCATTTCCATTACATCGTGGCACCGGGCACCATCTTCGCGCTCTTCGCGGGGATTTATTACTGGTTCCCGAAAGCGACCGGCCGAAAAATGAACGATTTCTGGGGCAAAGTGCATTTCTGGCCGACGTTCATCTGCATGAACGTCATTTTTCTGCCGATGTTCTTGCAAGGAATGGCTGGGATGCATCGGCGCTGGTATGACGGCGGGCAGGGATGGAATGTTTCGAACGAACACACCATTTGGGGATTGACCGGGTTTCAATGGAATACGCCCATCTCATGGGCTGCTTGGATAATGGGTCTCGCCCAAATTCCTTTCATCATTAATTTCTTCTGGAGCATCAAGCACGGCGAAAAGGTGAACGACAATCCGTGGGAAGCGACCACTTTGGAGTGGACGGCGCCTTCGCCGCCGCCACACGGGAATTTCGTTACGGCCCCCGTCGCCTATCGGGGCCCCTACGAATACAGCCTGCCCGGACGCGATCGCGATTACACCATGCAAAACGAGCCGGTGGAACCGGCTGAGCGCATTCGTCGCAAGCCTCCTGCCGAACCGGTGCTTGTGTAGACTGAACAGATGGAGATTCCGTACACCATCTCCACGCGGCCTGACACCGGTCTTTGGAACGCCAAGGTCGGCATCTGGCTTTTTCTCGCGTCGGAAGTGATGCTTTTCGGCGGGCTTTTCTCCGCCTACGTTTTCCTCCGGCTCGACGCCGATCCTGGCGCCTGGCCGCACGGCCTGCTCAACGTCCCGGTCGGCACGATGAACACCGCGATCCTGATCGCGTCATCAGTGACGGTGGTGCTGGCGTGGGCCGCGCTTAAGATGCGCCGTTACCGCGCCTATTGGTGGTACATGCTGATCACGATTCTCTGCGGCGTGATCTTCCTGGTGGTCAAACTGGCTTACGAATTGCTGCCGCCAAAGGTCTGCCGCCACGACTCGAGATCACTGGCCATTTGCACAATCACGCGGCGCTGAACGATCCCAAGATCAAGGAATACGAAGTCGCGCTGGACCCGCTCAACGCCGAGCCCACCAATCCTGTGATGGATCGGCCGCACTTTTTCCCCCTGCCGGTCACTGACAAAATCGCGACGATCGAGAAGGAAGACGTCGAGCGCGCGACGATGTTTCTGCCGACGCACAGCTCGTATTTCGCCAGTTATTTCACCATCACCGGGCTCCACGGCATGCATGTGCTCGGCGGGGTGCTGGTCTTCATTTACATGTGGCTGCCGGTCAGCAAAAAACTTTATCAGCGCAACCCAGAGCATCTGGCTAATCGCGTCGAAGTAAGCGGTCTCTTCTGGCACTTTGTCGATCTGATCTGGATATTTGTGTTCCCGCTGTTCTATCTGCTCTAAAACATGAACAATCCGCCTGATATTTCGCAAGACCCCAAGGAATACGAGGAATACGCGCACGGCGTACAAAAGCACGTTAGAGGTTATTTGATGGTCGGCGCGCTCCTGCTCACATTCACCGCCGTCACGGTCGCTCTTTCCTATGTCGATTTCGGAACGCGCAAAGCCAACATCGGCATTGCCATGTTGGTGGCGACGTTGAAAGCGGGCGCCGTCGGAGCCGTTTTCATGCATCTTGCCGCGGAAAAGCGCCTGATTTACCGCATCCTGATTTTTACCGGCTTTTTTGTGCTGGGACTTTTCTGGCTTACATTTCTGGCGTGGTACGACTACCCGGTCTTTCGGTAAATGTCGCTTAAAGCTTTCCATATTGTTTTTATTATTTTCTCGACGCTGCTCGCGATCGGGACCGGGGCGTGGTGCGTTTGGGTTGATCTCGTGGAAGGCGCGCCCATTTACCTCGCTGGCGCCATCGCGTCCTTTGCCGCGGCGATTGCGCTGATCGCTTACGGTGTCTGGTTCTATCGGAAAATGAAACGGCTTCGCATCATCACATGAGAGCGAAAATTTTGTCGGTCCTGCTTTTGTTTATCTTTTCGCCGGTTGGGCAAGCGCTGGCATGTCCGTTTTGCTACGGCGCGAAAGACGGTAAATCGACCGAGCACATGGCGGTCGCGATCTGGTTTTTGTTCGGCGCAGTCCTGTCCGTGATGGGTGGGATCGGCGCGTTTGGTTTTCACCTGTGGCGGCACGGGCGGATGCCGGCTGAACCTCACCAGGAACTCACCGAGGAAGATCTGAGCAAGTATGAATAGTCTTGCGCTGATCAATGAATTCCTCGGGCAGCCGCCGAACGCCTCATCCCATGGATATCAGATCGATCACATCCTCGAGTTTTGTCACTGGTTCATGGCCGCGCTTTTTATTGGTTGGTCGACGTTCTTCATTTTTGTCCTGATTCGTTTCCGGAAACGCCGCCAGCCGACTGCAGATTATCATGGTGTAACAGGGCCGATCTCGACGCACTTGGAATTTTCAGTTGTCCTGATCGAAGCGGTGCTCCTCCTTGGCTTTGCTATTCCGCTTTGGGCAAAACGCGTGAACCAGTTTCCGCCAGGCAAAGAGGCGCTGCTTGTTCACGTCGTCGCACAACAGTTCAGTTTCAATTATCACCTCCCAGGGCCCGACGGAAAATTTGGCCGGCGCGACGTCAGCTTTGTCAGCAACTCAAACCCGGTCGGCCTCGATCCGAGTGATCCCGCTGGCAAGGACGATATCGTGACGACCGGCGAGCTTCACGTGCCTGTGAATCGCCCGGTGATTGCCGAGCTTTCCTCGAAAGATGTGATCCACGACTATTTTGTGCCGGCGATGCGGATCGGAGGCGACGCGATCCCCGGCTCACTCATTCCGATCTGGTTCACGCCACTCAAGACCGGGACCTACGAAGTGATCTGCGCCCAGCTTTGCGGCTTGGGCCATTACGGAATGAAGGGCACGCTCGTGGTGGACACGCCCCAGGATTATGAGGCGTGGCTGAAAGAGCGCGCCGAGCTCGCTGGCGGCGCGCAACCGGCCTCGTCGCCGGGGGCACCGCAGCAGCCGCAAAACAAACTACCTCAAGCCGCCGGCAAACCTGAACAGCAGCCGGCCCAACCTGCGCAAAGTCCGGGTCAGCTGTAGCCGCTTCGCTGTGCGAAGCGCGCACGTCGCCTGCAAGGCGACGGCCACAAATTATCTGCGAAATTCGCTTCTCCGCAGTTAATTTGATTTGAATGCCTTCGGCAATCTCAACGAGATGGCTCAATCGTTTCGCGTGGCTCACGTGCGTCGCGACGCTCTTACTCATTTGCAGCGGGGGAATGGTCACCAGCAAGAATGTCGGGCTCGCGGTGCCCGATTGGCCGACCACGTTTGGCTACAACATGTTTTTGTTTCCCGTCTCGAAATGGGTCGGCGGAATTTTGTTCGAGCACACGCATCGTTTGATGGGATCGGTGGTGGGATTTCTCACGATTGTTCTCGCGGTCTGGTTTTGGCTCAGCGAAGATCGACAATGGGTGCGCAAGCTGGGCGTGATTGCGCTTGCCGGCGTAATCTTGCAGGGAATTCTTGGCGGGCTTCGCGTCACCATGATGAAAGATGAAATCGGAATCTTTCACGCCTGCATCGCGCAGGCGTTCCTTGGATTGCTCGTGGTCATCGCGCTGGTGACGACAAATTTTTGGCGAGGGCTCGCAAATCAACCTATCGATTTGCAAAAATTCGCGGCACTTAAAGCGCTCGCGATTGCAATCACGCTGGCGATTTACGTGCAGCTCGCGCTCGGGGCGACTATGCGCCATCAACATCGCGACCTGTCGATTCTCGATTTTCCAACCGCCAACGGCGCGTGGATTCCCGACACCAGCGCGGCCGCTCTCGCAAAGCTCAATGCGTGGCGCGACGCCCGCGGCTTATCGGATCTGACCGCATTCCAAATCTGGCTGCAAATGGCGCACCGATTTCTCGCGTTCATTATCGCGATCGCTGTGATCGCGTTTGCTCTTCGCGTTTGGCGAGATGCCCCCGGCTTTGCTGCGCTGAAGCGATTGTCGATCTTTTGGGTCGCGCTGGTCATCTGCCAGATTGCGCTCGGCGCCTGGACGATTTGGAGCAACAAAGCAGCCGATGTCGCGACGGCGCATGTCGCGCTCGGTGCGGTCATGCTATCTTTTGGTGTGAGCATTTCTGCGATTTCCTGGCGCATTTCACAAGGAGAGGTTGGTAGGGCGCGACCGCCGGGCGCGCCGTACAGCGAACCCGTTTCGGCATGAAGACGGCGACGATTGAAAGGCCGAATCTTGCGGCTTCGCGCAATCGTGTCGTTGCTGATCTCGCGGAGCTTGTCAAAGCGCGATTGACGCTCCTAGTGCTGCTTACGACTGCCGTTGGTTTTTATCTCGGATCGGAATCACCGATCAATTATGTCGCGCTTTTTCATGTCGTCTTTGGAACTGCAGCGGCAGCCGCTGGCGCAGCCGCCCTCAATCAATGGTGGGAACGCAGAGCGGATGCACTGATGCGCCGGACGAGAACGCGCCCGCTTCCGGCCGGGCGAATGCCGCCGCTGCAAGCACTCGCCCTAGGCGCCGGGCTGTCGGTTTTTGGAATCAGTTATCTGGCGATCGTTTGCAATGCGCTGAGCGCGGCGCTGACGGCAATAACGGTCGCGATTTACATTTTTGCTTACACACCTTTAAAACGCGCCAGCACCGCAAACACTGCTGTCGGCGCAGTCCCGGGTGCGATTCCGCCGATGATCGGGTGGGCGGCAGCGCGCGGAAACATCGGCGCCGGCGCATGGGCTCTCTTTGCGATCGTCTTTCTGTGGCAACTGCCGCACTTTTTCGCCATCGCGTGGATGTATCGCGAAGACTATTCGCGAGCGGGCTTTCGCATGATTTCAAGCGACGATCGCAGCGGCGAGCGCAGCGCCAGCCAGAGCGTGTTTTTCTGCATCCTGTTGCTGGTAATTGCAGGTCTGCCCGCGTTTCTTGGAGTCGCGACTTTCGTTTATCTGGGATTTGAGCTTTTGCTTGGGGGTTTATTTGTCGCCGTTGCAATGCGTTTCCTACGGATGCGGACCCCGAGCGCAGCGCGTTTATTGTTCATCGCGTCGATCGTTTATCTTCCGCTCTTACTGGGGGCTTTGGTTCTGACGAAATCATGAGCACGACTTCTGCGACAATACATCGAGCGCCGTCCGGCAGCGGCATCGTTTGGAAGGTGACGCTGATTCTAATCCCGCTGGTGACGCTGGCGTTGTTGCTATGGCTGCGGAACGTAGAAGTGGCGGCGCTCCGGCAGCGCACTGTTTCTTCCTACGGCACGGTGCCGTCTTTTCAGTTCGTGAATCAGAACGGACAACCGTTTGGTTCAGCCCAGTTAACCGGCAAAATTTGGATCGCCGATTTTATTTACACAACGTGCCCGGGGCCGTGTCCGATGATCAGCAGCCGGATGAGCGAACTGCAAAAGCCGTTGGAAAAAACTGACGTGCATCTCGTCTCGTTCAGTGTCGATCCGGAGAAAGACACGCCAGACATTCTGCACCGTTACGCGGAGAAATTGCAAGCGGAGCCGGGCCGCTGGGATTTTCTCACGGGACCAAAATCTGCGATTTACAAGCTTTCACATGACGGCTTCAAACTTGCGATATCTGATGGTAGCGATGCGCAAGGGATTCCCGTGCACAGCACGCGGATCGTGCTGGTGGATCGGCACGGCCAAATTCGCGGCTACTATGACGCGACCGAAGCAGACGCGGTGACGAAATTGGTCGCCGATACGAATCATTTGGTACGCGAGCAACCAAGGTAGCTGTAGCCATCGCGCCGTGCGCGACGAGCGCTTCGCGCAGCGAAGCGGCTACAGATCAGCCCACCGGCTCCGGCCCGGCGCTGGGCCCCTCATCGCAAACCATCTGCAGATAATCGCGATATTCATTTTTCGGTAATCGATCGATAATTTTGGCTAGGTCGGCTTGGGTAATGAAACCCATGCGAAATGCAACCTCCTCCAAGCACGCGATCTTCAGACCCTGCCGATGCTCGATCGTGGCGATGTAATTGCTGGCTTCGAGCAAGGTGGTTGTGGTTCCAGTATCGAGCCAGGCCATGCCGCGGCTGAGCAGCTTCACGTGCAGCTCGTTGCGCTGAAGATAAAGCAGATTCAAGTCGGTGATCTCGAGCTCGCCGCGTGCCGATGGCTGCAACGTGCGACAAAGATCGACAACTTTCTCGTCGTAAACGTAAAGCCCAGGCACGGCGAACGGGCTCTTGGGTTGCTTCGGTTTTTCTTCGAGACTGATGGCTTTGCCGTCGGCGTCGAATTCCACCACGCCATAGCGCTGCGGATCGCGCACCTGATACGCGAAAATGCATGCACCGCGCTCGATGGTGAGCGCAGCGCGGTAGAAATCGAGTTTTCCATAGAAAATGTTATCGCCAAGAATGAGGGATGCACCGGAGTTACCGATAAATTTCGCGCCGATCAAAAACGCCTGGGCGATCCCTTCCGGCTTCGGCTGCTCAGCGTATTCAATGCGAATCCCGAGTTGCGCCCCGTCGCCCAAATAATCTTCGAGCATTGGCAAATCTTTCGGCGTGGAAATGATCAGGACTTCACGGAGACCGCCGAGCATCAAAGTCGCCAGCGGGTAGCAGATCATTGGCTTGTCGTAGATCGGCAGCAGCTGTTTGCAGACGATCTTGGTGAGCGGGAAAAGACGTGTCCCCGCGCCACCAGCGAGAAGAATGGCCTTTTTATTCATGACGAGGGTCTCCCGATCTCCCGCGCCGATTTAATTCCAAGTTTTCGACCGAGCCGCAACCACGGCGACTCGCGCCACCCTTTTCGCAGTGCCGATAGCTCTGCCTTTGCCTGTCTGAGCTCGCCTTGGAGCCGTGAATACTTTTCCGCCAGCCGAGCCCCGATCTGCGTCTGGCTGTCGTCGAGATTTACCAAGGCCTGATTTGGAAACTCGCTCGCTTCGCTAAACTTCATCACCGCATCAATGTGTGACTGCATCTGGTCGGGAGAGCATTCGGCGAGCGCGTAAGCGATGAGTGACACGAAGACATCGGCTCGAAAGCTCGACACATTGCCCCAAGCGGCACGATGATAAGCAGCAAGGGCGCGCCGCAAGTTTGGCGAACCGGCAAGCTCAGGCGCGAGCGCAGTCAAAAGGTCCATATTCATCTCTAGCAGTTCGCGCACGAGTTTTTCCGGCGGGGCCGAGATCGTGTTCGCCGAATGCACGCGATACGAGAGCAGCTCGTCATCGAGCAGCGCGAGGCGGTCATGCAACGCGCAATCGAGTAGAAAAAAGTAGTCGTGAGCGTAGCGATAACGGCGAAACGGATGCTTCAGAAAGTACGTTCTGCGTCCGATGAGATTGCTTGTCGAGCCAACAAAATTGGCAACGCCGAGCTGCTCGACAAGGTCCAGTTGTGATGCACGGATCGACCACGCGGCCGCGAACCATTTGGCGGCTGGATCAGAGGGTGCCATCCCACTGCCAGTGCTATCGATGAGTTTCAGCCGGGTCGCGACCACATCGATCGCAGGCGTCTCGTCCAGAAAAGCCACACATTTGGAAATGCGCTCGCGAGCGAAGACGTCGTCGGAGTTGAGAATCGCAACATAATCGCATCCAGCAGCGTTCTCGATCCCGCGGTTGAGCGCGACGTGCGCGCCTGCGTTGGGCTGTCTGTACAATTCAATCCGCGACTCTGCGAACGCGCGTACGATTTCGACTGAATCGTCAGTCGAGCCGTCATCGACGATCACAATCTTATCGACCCTTTGAGTCTGTGCGAGAACCGACCGGATAGCGTCGCCAATGTATGCTGCGTGATTGTAGAGCGGGATGACGACGGCAATTTGTTTCATCGGCTCCACGTCTCGAGCTGGTTACGCCATTGCTGGAGAAATTGCTCGTTGATGTGTGCCTCGCTTGCACCAAATGGTCGCCGCCAGAGCGACGGCTTCGGCTCCGCGATGAAGCGACCGTTAAAACCGGTCCGGATTTTCGGGTCCGAAACACGGCCGCCGGTGCAGCTCGCGAGCAGCCGTGCCACCACATCCGATGCAAATGCCGGTGGCGACTCAATCGTCGCGCTGATCGTGATTTTCGCGAGACGCTGTAAAATCCATGCGCACAGCAGAGCGCGTGAGTCCGTCGCGTGGATGTGACGGATTCCCGCGTGCGCGAGCTTCGGCGCGAGATAAAGCGCAACGCGCGCAGCTTCGAGATAATCAGCTGTGCTGCACTCGGGCGGAAGTTCACGCCGCCAGCTCTCGATTTCACGCGCGCCCGGGCGACTCGCGTCCCATTCGGCTTCGATCACGATCGCATCCGGCAAGAATTCCAGCGTCTGCACGAGGCGCTCAGATCCCTTGGCGGGCGCGATTGACCCTGATCGCCAGACCTGAACTGGCGCGCCGGCGAGGGCCATCAGCTCGCGATCAAGGCCCGGCAACTTGGGATTCGGCCATTCCCAGACGAGATGGAGGCAATGCTGCAAGTGTAGACTCGGGCCTTGAAGCGGATCGCGTGGCACCGCGGCGGCTTCGACAAGCTCCAGGAGTTGCGCGGCGGTCTTATCGACATCGAATCTTTCTTCAACGTTGTGCCGGCCTGCCGCACCGAGTCGCGTTCGCAGTTGCGGATCGCGTAACAGCGACTCGAGCGCATTGGCAAGCCCCTCGACATCTCCTGGAGCGACGAGTAGCCCGCTCTCGCCGTCGCGGACGATTTCCGGAACGGCAGCGAGTCGCGTCGAGACTATCGGCCGCGCGCTGGCCATAGCTTCGAGAATAACTGTCGGTAAAATGTCGCTCGCACCTTCGCGATCGACGATACAGGCGAGAGCAAACACATCGCAGTCGGCCAGGCGGCGCACGACCTCTTCCTGCGGTAGTGCTCCCGGCAGCCGAACGATGCCGTCGAGGCCTGCGGCAGCGATCGCCTTTTGAAGCGCGCCCAGCAACGGTCCGTCGCCGATGATTTCGCATTCAGATTGGATGCCACGCTTCTTTAGTTCAGCACACGCGGCGATCAGTTCGCGAAAGCCTTTAAACTCGATCAACCGGCCGATGCTCAAGATGCGCGGCCGCAGTGCAGGCGACCTTGGTGGGCCAGGCTGGAACTTTCGCAGATCAATGCCGTTGTAGATACGGTAAATTTTTCCCGCTGCGTCGGGGCACTTGTGGACGAGCAATTCGCGACTGTAGTCGCTCACCGTGACGACGAACGAAGCTTCGCGGCACATTTCGCGCAGCAGCTCGTCGCTGCCCACATCAAGCATAAAGTCCTGCGCGTGCGCCGTGAAGCTGAAACCGATTTTGCTGATTTCCTTGATGAAGAGCGCGGTGTGGGTCGCGTGACTCGCGAAATGCACGTGAAAATGCGCCACGCCACTGCGGACGAACTGTTCGGCAAAAAAAAGCCCGTTGCGCGCGCGTCTCTCAGCCTTGAAGGCCGGACCGTATCGCGCCTCATGCTCCGCGACGAGAGCGGCAGGCCAAATGCCATCGCGACGCGCAAGCTGCGCCATCGTTCGCCCAACTCTCGGCGGCGGCGCGTAGTGGACTTCCGCGCGCAAATTCGCCCTGTGTCCGTGGCGAAGGCTCACAAATGGTGGATTTATCGATCCGATTTCCAGGTCCACGCCGCGCCGCTCCAACGCCAGCATCTCAGCGTCGCAGAATGTCTGCGAGATTACGGGATACCGGGAATAGAGATAGCCAAGGCGCATCGGCATCAATGATTACGCGCCGCGGATGGAATAGCAATGCACTCTGTCTCAGGAAAACCGCACGTCCTTGCCGGGATCCATCTCGAAGTCTAAAACTAAAGAATCCTCCGTGTTTGGCTTGATCACTTCCTCCACAAACTTCACGTAGATTGAGTCTTCGCGAAAAATTGCGTACTTGTCCATCGACTCAAAATCGATGGCGATGAAGAACGGCCAGGGCAATTCCGGGTCAATCCGTTTCCCGCATTTGATGCTGAGGACCTCCGGAATTTTTAGGAGCTGCATCCGCGCGTTCATCATCATCGCTTCCACGCGGGCCGGCGTGACCTCGGGGTTGAGTTTGTAGAGAACGACATGATGAACCATGAGGGTAAAGCTAATAGGCGTTTCCAAGGTGCCGCGCAAGTGCGAATCGGCGGCGATTGACCGTGACGAGCTAGTGACGCTAATTTGACGCATGGATGATGGCTCGCCGGCCGCACCGCTGATTTCAGTGGTCATTCCGCTTTACAACGAAGGCTCGCATGTGAGCGAGCTTCTATTGGATCTGAAGAGCGCATTGCAACAGACCGGATGCCGATTTGAGGTGGTTCTCGTTGATGACGGCTCGCCTGACGATACCTGGGAGCGGATCAAAGGCGAAGCGCGAGCGCTTCCTAATCTGCGCGCGATGCGGCTGAGCAGAAATTTTGGCAAAGAACTGGCGCTGTGCGCAGGTCTGGAGCGCGCGCGCGGCGACGCCGTAGTCGTGATGGACGGAGATGGACAACACCCGCCATCGCTAGTGCCAATCATGGTCGAGAAGTGGAGAACTTCCGGCGCGGACATCGTGCAGGCGGTGAAGGTTAAGCGCGGGCGCGAATCTGCAACGAGCAAAGTGGGCGCTTTCCTTTTCTACGTGATTTTGAACAAGCTTTCCGGCTTTGAGCTGAGGGGTGCCTCGGACTTTAAGCTAATGAATCGGAAAGTGCTCGATACCTGGCTGGCGATGCGTGAGCGAAACGTATTCTTTCGCGGTATGACCGCATGGATGGGCTTCAACGTAGCCCAAATCCCATTTGACGTAGCACTCCGCCGTACTGGCAAATCGGGCTGGTCCTACTTCAGGCGAGCCAAGCTCGCCCTGATTGGAATAACTACGTTCTCATCGTTCCCGCTGCACTTTGTGACTTTTGCGGGAGTGATCTTTTTTATCTTTGCGGTTGGGTTGGGAATCCAGACGCTCTACCTGAAACTAGCTGGCCGAGCTTTCACCGGTTTCGCAACAGTAATTCTGCTGGAACTCATCATTGGCAGTCTTTTGATGATCAGCCTCGGCATCATTGGCGAATATCTCGCCCGCATTTACGAAGAGGTTAAGGGACGCCCCCGTTACATAGTGAGTGAATCGATCGATCCCGAGCAATGATGTAGCGGTCGCCGCGAAGCTCACGAAATTGATGTTCGGAGAACTAGGAGGAGCCAATGCCTTCTCTCGTTGCTGTCTTTCTACTTTGCCTTGTAAAGCAGGTAACACCCGCTCTTCTGGATGGCTTGGCAATTCTGGCACTCTGAGTTTGAGCTGAGGACGATCGCGCCAGCCGGAGGTTTCGCTCCGTCCGGGAGACGAACAAACTCGGATATGGGCCTGCCTTCCACGGTGGCGTACCAATACGCATCCATGTAAGCGGGTCCCCACATACCGTTCTCCAGATAGATTGGCCGCTGTGGCTGTGCGACCGCTGCATCGTAAGCGGCCTTGTAAGGAACGTCGAACTCATTAACGCGCTCCGGTCCTTTCCGTCGGAAGGTAAGTTGAAAGTCAATCGCTTGTGCAACGGTCGCTGCTAGCAAGATTCCAACAAAACCGAGTTTGATTGGGCGCGACCATGAACTCTGCTTTGCTTGAGCGGGAGCAAGCAGCCACTCCAGCGCTGGGATAGTAAGCACGAGCAGAAACACTGGATAAGCCATGAGACGTACTTCATGAAATGGCTCGTTTGTGATCGCGCTTGGCAGGATCGAAACCCCAAGCCCGTAAACGATAAAGCGCCACCAAGGCTCACGCCAACGGCGGCGGGCAATGATTAGCCATAGACCGATCATCGCCAGAACGAAAGTGGCAAACAATATCACTCCGCCCGAGCCTTGTACATGATGACGCGGGTGGTAGTCGCCCGTCATAAGCAAAGCGGTCAAGCTCTGATCTTCTAAGTAACGCCTGACAAACTCATATGCAGTTTCCTTCCAAGGGACGCCAGGCCTGATGTAGGAAACCTCATGGAGCCGCTTTGTTACGACGCCTGGATGCGAATGATCGAATAGAACGAGTGGCACCAGCGTGAGTCCGTAGGCCAGCCATATCTTGATTACGCCGAGGAGACGGCGCGTTGTTGTTGCTAACAAGAGCAATCCTAATGCGCATAAGGGCGCGAGGGCGCGCCCGGCGAAATATCCATACGTCACCAGCGCGAGAGCGCCCGCGACCATCGCGATGTCTCGCCAGCCCCACATTTCTTTTGATTGAACGCGATAGGCGGCAAGGAGGAACACGACAACCGTGAAAACAGACAGATGCGCATCGAAGACCAATCGGCCGAGTTCGAAGAACCAAGGCGTCAGTAGCGCAGTCCCGGCAACGATTATGCCGATCTTGGAATCGCGCGAAATCCGTTTTGCCAACACGCCAAGCAGTAAACACGCCGCGAACATCCAGAAAGCAGCTGACATCCGTGCCACGGAAACACTCGGAGGAACAAATCGAAACACGATTGCCATCAAATAGATCGCCAGCGGGTTCGTATAGGTTGCGTTACTGACTGCAAACTGTTGGAAGAGTAGGGGAAATCGCGGACCGAATTCGCCTGCGCCGGTTCGGGAGACGAGATAGGCGTTGTAGGCCGTCGCTGACTCGTCGAGATAGAAACCTCGTGGGTTCTGTGAAATACCCCAGGTGTAGAAAGTGAAAAGAAGTACGAGACCGGCGACGCAGAGTAAAATCCGCAGGCTCTTTTGAACCGCGGTCGGGACGCCTCGTCTAAGAAGGATATTGTCCATCGAGCAAAGCGGAAGGCCCGCGGTTACCTGTTCTGCAGATCGATTACTGACACTCGCGCAGAAGCCGTGTTCAGCACAAAAAGTTTGTTGTTTGCCAGCGCGAGCGCCGATGGACCTTCCAGCTTGTCTGGCGGCACCGGTGTTAAGGTGCCGATCCCGTTCCCCTCAAGATCAAAAACCAAAATGGAGTTCATGTGCGCGCTTGACGCGTACAGACGCCCTGTGTCGGGATCGATAGCCAAGTCCTCAAAGCCTAGCGTCTGTCCCCATTCGGGCACTGACCATTTGGCGAGAAACTTACCATCCGAGTCAAATACTTGTATCCGGCTGTTTATCGGATCGGCAATGTACACTTTGTTGTT
>QHOV01000130.1 GCA_003218885.1 Verrucomicrobiota bacterium
TCGCGAGGACCTTCTTCGCTTCATCTTGCTTGATCACGAAGCGATCAAGATGCGCTTTGATGTCGCGAGGCAGGAGATTGAACTCGAATTCATTATGGTCGACTTTGTCAGGCCTTTCATCCTCTTCTGCTGTCGCCGGCTCCGGCTCGGCAAAGGTCGCAACCGAAACCCGATCGCCGAAGTTCTGTTTCATGAACTCCGTGATCTTGGCCTTCAGCTCTTCCGGTGAAGGAAACGGTGGTGGTGACGGGTCTTGTGCCATGTGCAGAAAAGATCGTGCGAAAGAGGCTCCCTGGCAACGTTCGTCTAAAATCTGACTCTCAGCCGCGAGATTTGTTCATCCCCGCTCTGCTTCCTATTCTGGCTCTTACTCTTGCTCATGCTCTTGCTCTGATCTACTTCGGAAACATTGAAAGATTCGAAGCCGATCGAGTTTATCGTCACAGAAAATGACGCGAAGCTGCGCCTTGATCAGTTTCTGGCGAAGCGACTTCCGGAATATTCCCGGTCACGCATTCAGCAATTGATCCGCAGCGGATTCGTTCGGCTCAACGAGCAAACCACCCGGCCGCGGCACATTGTCCGGCGCGGTGACAAAATTAATCTGATTGAGCCGCCGGTGGAGAAGATCGATGTGCGGCCGGAGCCGATTCCACTCGAGATACTCTTCGAAGACGATGACATCATCGTTATTAATAAAGCCGCCGGCCTTACCGTTCATCCGGGCGCAGGTCAGCGCGAACATACTTTGGTCAACGCGTTGCTCAGCCACTGCACGACGCTGTCCGGAATCGGCGGAAAGGAACGGCCCGGCATTGTTCACCGTCTTGACAAGGAAACAAGCGGCTGTCTCGTGGTGGCCAAAAATGACATGGCGCATCGGGAATTGTCCAAACAGTTCGCCACGCGCACAGTGGAAAAGATTTACCTCGCACTTGTCGCCGGAAAACTGCGCAAGGCGGCTGCCGTAATCGAAGAGAAAATCGGACGACATCCGGTGCACCGACGACGAATGCGGGTGACTTCCCTCCGTGGACGCACAGCCAAAACCGAGTATCGCGTGATTCGCTCGAGCGATGAGGCAAGTTTAATTGAGTGCCGGCTGCACAGCGGACGCACTCATCAAATTCGCGTGCACCTTCATCACCTAGGCCACGCAATTCTCGGCGACAAAGTTTATGTGCCGCGCTTTGCGAAAAATTTCCTTCGCCAAATGTTGCACGCGTGGAAGCTCGGCTTCTATCATCCGCGCACCGGCGAATGGAAATGTTTCGAGGCTCCGTTGCCCGCGGATTTTAATCAAGCTATCAGAGCTGTCGGCATGTGAGTATCAATGCTGTAACGCCGCCGTACTCACACCGTTTCACTATGCTCCCGCTTTGGCACCATCGCGCTGGCAAGCATCGTCTGGACAATTTCGCCGTGCTGGTTGGTTGTCACGTTGCGCAGGCGAATAATCCCGAAGCCAGGCCGAGAACGCGACGGCCGCAGATCGACAATCTCCGTTTCTACAGTGAGCACGTCCGCCGGTCGCACCACATTGGGCCAGCGCAGTTCGTCCACGCCCAAGCCGATCGCGCCTTCGGCGAAATTCAAAGTTTGCACAAACAACCGCATGGTCATCGCCGCGGTGTGCCAGCCGCTCGCAACCAAACCTTTAAAAATTGTTCGCTCAGCTTTTTTGCGGCTGAGATGAAACATCTGCGGATCAAACTTGTGGGCGAACTCGATGAGCTGTTTCTCCGTCACGCCAAGCGGCTCAGATTTGAAGCGATCGCCCACTTTCAAGTCGTCGAAGTAATGCTCTTTCATTGCGGCGAAGGTGAAACCACATTCATGCGTCATCGCTAAGGATTGAGCAATCCGTAAAATTCGGCGCCCTGTGGAAGCGGTCTGTTTCCAGGAGTTTCGCCAGGGCGGATTCGTGGTTACTTGACTTTATCGATCATGAAATCACGAGCGCAACCACATGCACGAGTCGCGCCCGCGAAATTTACTCTCTGGCAGCACACGGTGCTCATTGTAGCAATCATCATCGCCGTTGCGATGGTTTATCTGCCGGTCCTACGCGGGGATTTTGTGTGGGACGATTTTCTGCTGATAACCGGCAACCCGTTGCTGCAAAACTTTTCAGGCCTAGTGGAAATCTGGTCAGGCGGCAAAACGGCAGATTATTTCCCGCTTACCAACACGATATTCTGGATCGAGCACCATCTTTTCGGCGCGAACGCGACCGGCTATCACGCCGTTAATATCCTTCTGCAAATTGCAAACGCGTTGCTCGTCTGGCGATTATTAACGCGCCTGAACATTCCCGGTGCGTGGCTGGCTGGCCTCATCTTCGGGATCCATCCGGTTCATGTGGCATCAGTGGCGTGGATTTCCGAGTTGAAAAATCTGCTCGCGATGTTCTTCGCGCTGTTGTCGGTCCTTTGTTTTCTTGAGCTCGACGACAAGCGGCTGCGTAACTCGGCGACCGCCTATGCTGCGTCTCTGGTTTTCTTCGCCTTAGCGTTGCTCTCAAAAACGCAAGTTGTGTTTT
>QHOV01000131.1 GCA_003218885.1 Verrucomicrobiota bacterium
TACGGATTTCTTCAACTGAACGCCCCTGCAAGTATAGCAAATCAATCGCGAGCCGCTCGACCGGTTTGAGCGCGGCAAGCAGATGTTCGACCAGTTGGCGCGACGCGAAACGCTGGTCTGGCGCCAGCTCTTCGGAGGAAGTGGCCAGGTTCTCAACCACGGCACGCTCTTCCTCGCTCAAATCGGCGTTCCGCAACTCAGGGCGCACTTTCTCCGACTCGATTTGATTCAGGCAAGTGTTCACCGCAATGCGCGAGACCCAGTGCTCGAGCGGAACTTTGCCGGAGAATTGTGATAATTTTTGGAAAACTTTGATAAAAATCATTTGGCAAAGGTCCTCCTCGGCCGTTCGGCGCGGACGGTGCGCCTTAACCACTTTTGCGACCAGCGGATAAAGCTGGCGCACCAGCGCCCGAGCTGCTTCGTCATCATGCTGAAGCGCAGCTTGAACCAGCGCGCCTGCGTCAGAATCATCCATGTGGTCAAGAGCGCATCCACACCATTACCAATGACCGGCAATGGTGGGTTGCGGTTACAAGTTTGTGTGTAGAGGTGCTTGTGCCAAGCAACCTGTTGTTAAATTGGGCAGGCGGTTGACACAAGCTCCGCTACGCCACCGGACAACGCAAAAAAATGTAACCGGCCTGATTGCCAGCCGGTCATCATCTTTGAACAGCGCGAAGAGCGCACGAGTTAACAACAAACATCAAACTATGAAACGAAAGCTATTAGCAGTTGTGGCCGCCGGTGCGATCGCACTTGGCGGATTTGTCGTTGTGTACGCACAACCGGGTCCGGGAGGAGCTGGGTGCGCGCACGGTCACGCGTTCGGCCTTGGGCATCTAACCGAGAAGTTGAATCTGACATCTGACCAACAGACGAAGGTTCAGCCGATCCTTGACCAGGCCAAACCGCAAATCGCTGCCATTCATCAGGAGGCGATGCAGAAAGCGAAAACGGTGATCGACAGCACGCTGTCGCAGATCCGGCCGCTGCTCAATGCGGACCAGCAGAAGAAACTCGATGCCATCCAAAAAGCGCATCAGGACATGATGAACGCCAAAAAAGAACTGCACGACGCCATGCAAGAATAACTTCGATTCTTGGGAGCGATAGGGGAACGGCGGCGATCTGGAAGGTCGCCGCCGCTTTTTTGGAGCACGCTTGGTAGGGGCGATTGACTCCGAAAGCTTTCGCGAGTTGACCGCAATCGCCTGGACTGTTGAGGTCAACAGCCCTACCCAGGATAGACCCAGTTTTTAGCCTTGTTTTTTTCGCCAGGAAAACAGAAAGACGATCACGCCTAATCCAGCCATGATTGCGGCAGCGGTGAAGCCCGCGGTCGAAATTTCAGCACGGGACTGAAAACTTTCTTTGAGCCGTGCAGCAAGCCCGATCAGAAAGAAAAGAAATCCCACGCAGATCAGTATCAAGCCGATCGCTTTTTGGTCATCGGAAGACATTCTCATTCGTGGTGCGCAATCAAATACAATTGGAAACTAAAATTCAAGTGCACTCTTTAAATGCAAGGCGCTAATGTGGCTGGTGCGCTGGATTAAGCCACTAGGTTTTGCACTGCTGGTTCTGTTAGCTGGTCTTCGGCTGGACGCCCAGATCGATCGCATTACGGGAAAGAATTTCGCCACGCGATCGGAAGTTCTGGCGCGGCATGGGATGGTTTGCACCAGCGTTCCAGCTGCGACGCAAGTCGGCGTCGAGATTTTGAAACGCGGTGGTAGCGCAGTGGATGCGGCGATCGCTGCAAATGCAACCCTCGGTTTAATGGAACCAGTCTCGAATGGAATTGGCGGCGATCTTTTCGCAATCGTTTACAGCGCGAAGGAAAACAAACTTTACGGAATCAATGGGAGCGGACGTTCGCCGGCCGGTCTGAGTTATGATCAGATGAAGACCGAGCTGGCGAAACTGCATCGCCAAACGATTCCGCCGATCGGCATGTTGCCAATCAGCGTGCCCGGAACAGTGGACGCATGGGCGGAGCTGCACAAAAAATTCGGGAAACTGAAACTGAGCGATGACCTTGCGCCTGCGATCCGATATGCCGAAGAGGGTTTTCCGGTCACGGAATTGATTGCGTATTACTGGGCGTTTGGGCCGCGCCTGTATAAAGGTTTGCCGGGCGCATTTCTGGAAACCTACACGCTCGACGGCACGGGCCGCACACCAGCAAAAGGGGATATTTTCAAAAATCCAGACCTCGCCAAAACTTTGCAGCTCATTGGTAAAAAAGGCCGGGACGTTTTTTACAAGGGAGAAATCGCGGACAAGATCGACAGTTTCATGCAGGCCAATGGCGGTTTTTTGCGCAAAGCCGACTTCGCAAAGCACGCATCGACATGGGTTAAACCGGTGTCCACGAATTATCGCGACTACGACATTTTCGAGTTGCCGCCAAACGGTCAGGGGATCGCTGCGCTGGAGATATTGAATATCCTCGAAGGGTTCGATCTACGCGCAATGGGACGCAATTCGCCCGGGACACTGCACACCATGATCGAAGCGAAGAAAATCGCCTGGGCTGATCGCGCGAAATTTTACGCCGATCCTGATTTCGCAAAGATTCCACTCACCGGCCTTCTTTCGAAAAGCTACGCAACGGAGCGTCGCAAATTGATCGATCCAGATCACGCGGCGAAAAAGGTCGAGGCAGGCAGTCCGGCGCTCGATCATGGCGATACGATTTATCTCTGCACAGCTGACGACGAAGGCAACATGGTCTCGCTCATACAAAGCAATTATCGCGGCATGGGAAGCGGGATCGTAGTGCCCGGTTTGGGTTTCATGTTTCAGGATCGCGGTGAACTTTTTTCGATGGATCCGAGTCACGCGAACGTTTACGCGCCAGGCAAACGGCCGTTTCACACCATTATTCCTGGTTTCGTCATGAAAGATGGGAAACCGTGGGAAGCATTTGGCGTCATGGGCGGCGGCATGCAACCGCAGGGCCATATCCAAGTCCTCACGAACCAGATCGACTTTGGTTTAAATGTGCAGGAAGCGGGCGACGCCTCCCGCTGGCAACACGAGGGTGACAACGAACCGACCGGAGAAAAAATGACGGAATCCGGCGGCTACGTTGAACTCGAGAGCGGCATTCCGTACGAAACGGTGCGCGAACTGCGGAAGAAAGGTCACGACGTCCGCTTCGACGTCGGCGGTTACGGCGGTTACCAGGCGATCAAAGTCGAAATGCACGACGGCCAACGCGTTTATGTCGGCGCCAGCGAGT
>QHOV01000026.1 GCA_003218885.1 Verrucomicrobiota bacterium
CATCGCGATTTGCGGCTTGCTGGAGCCTCTGCTTGTCGATCACCGCTTTCGCGCCTCACGGCCTCGGCCAGGAGTATCAAGGAAGACAACTCGTTAAGGCGGAGCTTCTCGCGGACACAAACGCAGTTGTTCCCGGCAAACCGTTTACTGTTGGTTTGCTGCTGCGAATGGCTCCAGCCTGGCATACTTACTGGAAATTTTCCGGCGACGCTGGCCTTCCGACTGAATTGAAATGGAAGCTGCTACCCGGGTGGAAAATCGGAGAGATTCAGTGGCCGATTCCACTGAAAACAATCGATCCGGGCGACATTCAAACCTACGGATATGAAAACGAAGTCCTGCTGATGCAGGAGATCACACCGCCGACAAAGCTTGACAGTTCCTCGGTAAAACTTTCCGCCGACGCAAGCTGGCTGGTCTGCGAGAGAATCTGCATCCCTGGGGGCGCAACCTCGCAGTTGGAATTGCCAGTATCGACAACCAGCCAGCCAGCGAACACGGAACTCTTCGCGCGTTATCGGCGCTTGCTGCCCCAAAACTGGCCGGGAGTGAACGTGGCGACAGCCGATTGGGGTCGGGTTGGATCTGATCTCCGCCTTAAAGTCACGAGCGAAACCCTGGCACGTTATCCGGCAATCGATTTTTTCCCATTGCCGGAGCAGAGCACCGTTGTTGGTCATCCAAGAATCGAATCGCGGAACAAAAATGGAGTCGTCTTTCGCATTCCGATTGAGTCGTCGGAGAAAAACTTGTCGTCCATGGCAGGCCTTGTCGTTTTTTCTCATCAGCTAAACGCCGAGGATCGCGCGGCATGGCAGATTGCAACTCCGACGGTTGTTTCGGCGGCTCGTCCGGCGCCCGTTCGGGGAATTTTCACTTTTCTGCTCTTCGGTTTTATCGGCGGCATCATTTTGAATTTGATGCCGTGCGTGTTGCCGGTGATCTCACTGAAGATTTTTGGATTCATTCAACAAGCGGGCCAGAGCCGGCAGAAAATTTTGCGGAGCGGCGTCGCGTTTACGATTGGGATTTTCGCTTGGTTCATCGGGCTTGCGCTGCTCCTGATTGCACTCAAGGCCACCGGGCGCGACGTCACCTGGGGCGGATTTCAATTCACCAACGCGTATTTCGTTCTGGTGCTGAGCGTGATTGTTCTCGTGTTCGCCCTGAATCTTTTTGGTGTGTTCGAAATTTCATTGCCGCAAAGCATGACACGCGGTTTGCTTTCGACCGCCGAGCGCAAAGGCGATCTCGGTTCATTTTTCCAGGGGGTGTTCGCCACTGTGCTGGCCACGCCTTGTACTGCACCGTTTCTCGGCACCGCGCTCGGCTTCGCGTTTTCGCAGTCGCCGGCAATCATACTGTCGATGTTCGTGGCCATCGCCGCCGGCATGAGCGCGCCGTATTTGCTCCTGAGCGCTCAACCTGCCTGGCTGCGATTTCTCCCGAAACCCGGGCCGTGGATGCTGCATGTGAAGCAGTTCATGGGCTTTCTGCTCCTGGCGACGCTGCTTTTTCTTCTTTACGTGCTCGGCGCCCAGCGCGGTCTGGAAGGGGCGATCTGGGCGAGCTGTTTCCTGCTGATAATCAGTGTCGCATGCTGGATGAAAGGCGCGTTCGTTCTGCCAACGGCATCCGTTGCCAAGCGAAGCGTCGTGTTAGTGCTGATGCTCGTGCTCGTGTTCGCGAGCGGCATTTATTTCATCGGGAACAAATTTCACTCTGCGAATATTGCTTCCGCTGACTCAAGACTCCGAGGCGATTGGCAGGCGTTCACGCCGGAACGGTTGCAAGCGGAACTGGAGCAGGGCCGTTTTGTTTTTATGGATTTCACGGCGGCATGGTGTCTCACGTGCAAATTCAACGAAGCCAGTGTGCTTGAGAGCGCCGAGGTGCGGCAGGCATTTCAGCGTCACGGCATCGTGAAATTGAAAGCTGATTGGACCAACGGCGATCCGGCGATCACGAAATTATTGCAGCACTTTGGCCGCCCCGGCGTGCCTCTCTATGTGCTCTATCCCGGGAAAAACGAAGAGCCAATCGTCTTTCCGGAACTGCTGACCAAAAGCATGGTCCTGGAGAAACTCGAAACCAGCGCGCGCAGCGTCGCTTCGCAATAAGGTTACTGGAATGCCTCGGATTTTTGTGAGCAGCGTCGTGGATGCGCCGGCGGAAAAGGTGTAGGCGGTCATCCGGCGATTTGATGCCGTTGCTGAGTGGCTGCCGTTTGTGAAATCAAATCCGATTAAAGATGGCGGCGACCCAACCCGCGTTGGATGTATCCGCCTTTTAACCCAGACGGATGGAGAGGTATTTCGCGAAGTTCTGATCGCGCTTTCAGACGCAGAACGCTCCTACTCGTATACGTTCGTCAGCTCGCCAGTTCCGGTGCGCAACCACCAGACCACGCTTCGTGTATTGCCGATTACCGATGGCGACCGTTCCTATGTGGAATGGTCTTCGAGATTTGATATCGACCCGAAATACGAGGCGCAGCTCGTCGATTTAATGAATCGGAATTTTCTCGCCGGCCTTCGCAATCTGGCCGAGAAATTCGACGGGAATGGAGCTGCGTCTGCTTGAAGTTTCTGCAGTTCATTGCCGTTGTACCACACACGCGAATCTTGAACGATCTTAACAACTACGCTTTCTAATCAATCCATGAACATGAAATTAATCTTGACCATTGCCACATCATTGATCGCCACCACAGTCTTTGCCTTCGATCCGCCTCCGGTAGGCAGCGCTGCGCCGGATTTTTCGCTTTCCGACGCGAAAGGCACGACGCACTCGCTTTCGCAATACAAGGGTAAGTATGTCGTGCTTGAATGGTTTAATCCGGAATGTCCGTTCGTGAAGAAGCATTACGGCGGCGGCAACATGCAAAAGTTGCAGGATGAATATACGGGCAAAGGCGTTGTCTGGCTCACGATCGATTCCAATGCGCCCGGCACCGAGGGCAACATAACGCCTGAACAGGCGCACAAGATCACTGCATCCTGGAAGACGCATCAGACCGCATTACTACTCGATTCCGACGGCAAAGCGGGGCGCGCTTATGGTGCCAAGAACACGCCCAACATGGTGATAATCAATCCAGAGGGAAAAATCGCCTACGAAGGAGCAATCGACAGCAAAGCGACGCCGAATCCGGCGGATATTCCCAGCTCTACGAACTATGTTAAGGCGGCGTTGGATGAGTCCCTGGCAGGCAAACCGGTCGCGACGCCACAGACAAAGCCGTACGGCTGCTCGGTCAAATATAAATCGTCCTAAAACTGTAGCAGGTACGTAGCCTGTAAAGAACTTTCGAAACGGCGGTTACGTTGCCGCGGTTTCTACGGCGAAGTGGAAGGATTTCAAACTAAGCCGCGCAGCTCAGCTTCGCCCGGGGGAGAGCCGTAATATCAAGCGCACGACTGGCATCGGCATCAGTCGGGTCAGGAGCATTGCAAGCTTCATTGCAACTCCAGGAATCACGAGGGGCCGATCTGCTTCCAGCGCTGCCAGCGCCTGGCGCACGACTTGTTCGACCCGAACTTGGAGAAAGTTAGGGCCTGGGCCGGGCTTGGCGTTCCGGGCGGGACGGCTGGCGACTTCTTGAAATTCCGTGCGCACGGGACCGGGGCACACAGCGCATACGCTTACGCCTGTACCTCGGAGTTCAGCCCGAAGCGCTTCAGAGAAGCTTGTGACGTAAGCCTTGGTAGCGGCGTAAACGGCGTCACCAGGGATCGGAAGAAAACCAGCCGACGAACTGACATTGAGAATTCCACCCCGGCGGTTCGCGATCATTTGCGGAAGCAGATGGCGAGTCAGCGACGTGAGCGCGACCACGTTTACAAGTGCCATTTGCTCATTTCGCATTGGATCGCTCGTGGCAAACGGCCCGCTATCGCCGAGCCCGGCATTATTGATCAAAAGATCGACATCGATCTTATCACGCGCCAGCGAATCGATCAGCAATTCGATCTGCGCTTTGTCGGCAAGATCGACAACGCGAACGTGGACGTCCAGGTTTGGATTTCGGTTCAACAATTCGTCGCGTAAATCGGCTAAACGTTCGCTTCGTCGTGCGAGGAGAACAATTGAGCGCGCACGGTTGGCAAGTTGTCGCGCAAATTCGCGGCCGATGCCGGAAGAAGCGCCCGTGATCAGCGTGCTACAATCATGGAGCTTCATCGTGGGCAAGGGGCGAGTTGTCTGTTTTTGCTAGTGCCGTCAGATCGCGTCCTGTCAGCACGCGCCAATGCCCCTGGGGCAAATCGCCCAGCCGAAGATTTCCGATTCGGAGGCGGAGAAGATGTTTGACGCGGTAGCCAACGGCTTCAAACATGCGACGAATCTGCCGATTTATTCCCTGCTGCAACACAACGCGCAAACGCGTGGGCGAGACCGAATGAAAACGCGCGATTTTGGCTCGCTGGCCATCGAGAAAAATTCCTCGCAGCAATTTCGGCGCGAGCGCGGGGTCCCACGCCCGATCCAGCGTCACCTCATATTCCTTGTCGGTCTTATAACGCGGATGGGTAAGGCGCTGCGCGAGTTCGCCGTTATTTGTGAGAAGAAGCAGACCCTCAGTTTGCGCGTCCAGACGCCCGATGTTGAAGAGCCGGGAAAATTTTTGTGGAAGCAGATCAAACACAGTGTCGCGCGCCTGCTCATCTTTTCGGGTCGAAACAAATCCGGCGGGTTTATGCAGCATGATGGTAAGCGCTGGAGCGACGCGAACTAGTTTGCCATCGACCTTGACGTGGTCATGCGCGCTGGGCTGTGCGCTGAAGTTTGTGCAGACTTTACCGTTGATGGTGACGCGACTCGCCGCGATCAACTCATCACAATGCCGGCGCGATCCGACGCCAGCGGCTGCGAGAAAACGGTTGAGGCGCACGCAGGGAAGAAGTTGAGAGTTTTGCTCTCTGCCGTTTTTCTCTCAACCATCAACTCTCAACTAACAGCTTCCCGATCACACATCTGGTTTCGTTTTCGGCAGGCCGATGACTTTACTGTCTTTCTTCCATTGACCCCGCTTCTTTAGAATCTCGACGCGCTCGAAGCGTTTCAGCACATTGCGCCTGGCAGCGATCGTGCTCGCCCCTTTTAAACTGCGATGTTGCGACATAAATACGTTGAACAGTTGAAGCGGCAAAACTAGCGCCTGCGCCAAATTTTTCAAACGCCAGACAGCTGTTCTTACATTGTAACTTTCAGAGCTGGTTACCAAGTACCACGTACGTTCCCGACGTAGTGACCTGGTGATAAATGTGAAAGCGGCTAGTCAATAGCTGTTTCCAGTAATCCGCCCGGCTTTGCTCCACGATGAGATAGACCGCATCCGGTTGACCCCATCTAGTCAAGACCGCCTCTTCATTCAGGAAAATATCCATAGAAGCCCTGCCAATCGGGGCCGCTCTCTGGCGGTTTTGATTAACAAGAAAGAACTTCCGGTTCAGATAAAAAATTAGGCTACTGCTCTCATCCAGCGGCCCTTCAAAAATCGTATCGCCGGCTGCGTCGAGGCGCGTATTTAGAAATCGGGCTACATCGGCGAGTGAAAAATAGGGCGTGGTTCGTGCGACACCTTCCATCATGCTGAGCCCAATTGGAACCATCGACGCAGCCAGGGCGATGGCCGCGAGTTTCGCGCGCCGTTTGAAAATAAAGTAAAGTGCTACCAGCGAGAAAAGCACGAGCGAGCTACCGGTCATCGCCACCAGTGGTCGTAGTGCCAGCCAAGCTGACATGGGCATATCGTGTAATGCCTTCCAGGCGGTCCAGCGCGTGTCCATCGTCCCCCAGTTTCCGTTCAAAGAGCGGGCGGCACCGCCAAGGAAGAATGTCGCCATGACGCTGATCATGCCAGCGAGACCCACGGCGATTGCTCCCGCGGCGCGCCACCTCTGTGGGATCCGGTCCCATACGACGGCCGCCCAGAGCGCAAACGCGCTCCACATACTCATCGAATAATAATCCTGCCGTTGCCCGAGAAAGAGCAGCGGGACAAAAACGACGCCCATCCAGCAAAGCGGCAATGCCTCGGCGAAATTGATCTCAGGCGGCCGCATCACGCGGCGCCAGGCGAACATCACTCCGGGGAGCAGCGCGATCGACCACGGAAACCACCAGGCCAAATGCATGAGCACAAATTGATAGGCAGGCACGCCCAGGTAATCATGTGTTTCGTCGGAAAGCCCGCGTAGATGACCTAACCATTCCGAGCTGAGTAAATGAGGAAAATAACCCGGAAAATGCAGTTCCGCCCAAATATGCCAGGGGGCAACGATTAAAAGAAAGATCGCCAGATATTCCCATCGCAAAAGCGCGCGATATCGCAGTCGCGCTTCGCGATAAAATATCGACAGCAAAAGAAAAACTGCCGCCGGATAAACAAGGCCGAGTAAACCTTTGGTGAGGCAAGCAAAGGCCGAGCAAATCCAAAAGGCAGCGAACCAAGCCCGCCGGTGACGCCGGCGCTGATAACCACGCAACCCGCAGAAAATCGCGCCCGCGAGGAACGCGCTGACGAGCGGTTCGGGCATGACGATGCGGGCGAGCAAAAATGTGCCGCAGCAGCTGAGATAAATCAGACCGGCAATGAAACCGCGCCAGTAGTCCGTGAGCTTTTCTCCAATCAAAAAAATCAGGGCAACCGAAGCGACCACCGCCAGCGCACCCGGGAGCCGCGCAGCTGCAACGTTTATGCCGAAGAGCTTAAACGAGACAATAATGAGCCAGTAGAGCAACGGCGGTTTTTGCAGGCGCGGGACACCGTCATTCGTTGGCAGGAGCCATTGATGGGTCTCAGCCATCTCCCGGGCCGCTCCTGCATACTGTCCCTCGGTCTGGCTGTACAGGTCGCCCGTCCCGATCGTCGCCACGTGTAACAGCGCCGCTGACGCAATTAGAATCGCAAACAGCGCGTGACGCGTGGGCGGCGGAGGCAGCGCCGGCGGCTCGAGCAGAGTTTCTTCCAGGCTTAGGCTGCGGACGCCTGCGGTCATTGAACAGATTTCTCCCCAGCAATTCTGATCCGGCATTCGTCTGTGGCGTAATCGGTCGAGTGCTTTTTCCGATGTTCTTGCCAATGTTCCGGCAAGCGCAGCACTTTACCCGTCGGCATCTCGATCAGTGCAAGCATCTGACGGCATTGGGCAATCAACGTTTTGTCATCTGGTCGTGTAATCCGAAATGCGCACCAGAACCGCGCGCGTTCCATCTGATCGAGCCAGCCCTCAATCACCAGCCGGTCTCCGAGTTTGGCTGCGCGGCGATAATCAATCTCGGTGCGCACCACGACAGGATATGTTTGCTTTTCTGCCATTTCTGTGAGGACGAGACCGAGTTCCTCGACGAGACGTGTGCGCGCGATCTCGATGAAACGCAGATAAGCGATATTAGAGACGACGCCTCCGCAATCGGTGTCGAAAAACATCACCTGCACTTCTGTGCGGATTTGCAACGGGGCCATGGTAGGCTTTCAAATTTCATTTGAGATTGCAACTTCGTACGCTGTTGCTTTGTAAGACGCAAAAGGACGATTCGGGGTGACTTCGTAGGCATGGTCGCGAGTGTGAGATTGGAATCTGAAATTTGAAATCTCAAACTTGCTTGGCCAGAATCGACAGCAGTGCATCCACCACTTCCTGAGTGCTAACTTCTTTCATGCAGCGAAAATCGATTGGGCATTTGCGGAGAAAACAGGGGCTGCATTCGACGTGATGTCGCAGGACGACGTGACCGTTGCCGAGTGGCCCAGTCAGACGCGGCTCGGTGGAACCAAAAATGGCGACTACCGGCACGCCCAGCAATGCGGCAAGATGCATCGTGCCGGTATCGTTGGTAAGCAGTAAACGGCATTCCCGCAATTCGTTGATAAGTTCATCCAGCGTAGTCTGGCCGATCCGATTTACGCAATGATCGCCGATTGCAGCCGCGATCTGATCGCCTATCGTCGCATCGTTCTTCGTTCCGAACAAAATCCATTGCGCTGATGTTTGTCCGCTAATCTTTGTGGCCAGCTCGGCGAATCGCTCCGGGAGCCATCGTTTGGCCGGGCCGTACTCTGCACCTGGACAAAGGCCGATTTTGAGCGATTGATCGGCGACCGTAATTTGGATGTTGGATGTTCGATGTTGGACGGCGGATGTTTCCGCTCCGCATTCGCGCGCGATCCGAACGAAGCGGAGTGAATGATGTTCCGGCGGAACTGATGTTCGCGGCTCGGGCACGGTTTGATTCAGTAGCCATCTCCTCCAATGCCCGTGATAACCAACGGTGCGCGGAATTCCGCTTAGCCAGGATTCAAGGGCGACACGCAACGAATTTGGGAAAAGGATCACGGCATCAAAGTGCGATCGTCGCCGGAGCAACCCAACAGCCGAAAGCAGCGAACCGTTTGGCAAGGGAATAATCGCATCTACTCCGGGAACGAGCTTCCATATCGGCGCTATGTTGGATGGCGTGGCGATTGTTACCTGAGCGTCGGGACGCCCATCCTTGATCGCGCGGAGTGCGGGCACGCTCATCACTGCGTCACCCAGCCAGTTGCTTGAACGAACGAGAATTCGAAATGGCTTTAGTTCGTGAGCTGAAACTCCCGGCGGCAGATAGACGCCGCGTTTATATCGCGCGAGAAGAAAATTGGGCTGCGGCGTTTTCCACCGATTATGCACCCAAAACCAATCGTCCGGTGCAACGCGAATCTGTTGCTCAATAACCTTATTTATCTTTGACGTGAGGTCTGCAATGGAAGCGCCTGGCTGGTCAAAGCGCTCGGTGAACACCATGCGCCAGCGCGCTGGACCTGTTGTGTACACAGCGGCGGCGATAACCGCCGCTCGAGTGCGCTTCGCGAGTAAACCAGCCAGAGGCGAAGTGGACGCCAGTCTCCCGAAGAACGGCGTCCAGATCCCATGATCGCCAGCGTGTTGATCGGACAAAACACCCACGCCGCCTCCGGAACGAAGCAGGTCGATCACGGGTTGGAAACCGTCTTTGCGATCAAAGAGTTCCAATCCCGTCTGACTGCGGGTGCGCCGTACATGCGCGTCGATAAAGCGATTGCCGAGTCTTTGATAAACGCTGGCGTTCCGTACGTAGCCAACGAACTTGGGCATCAACTGGGCAAATAATTCCCAAATTCCGAGATGACTTAACACCAGTACGACCGGAATCCCGGCGCGAAACCGACTGTCCATCGACTCGATGTTTTCGACCGTGACCCGCTGCAGAATTTGCTTCGGCGACATTTGAGTGAGTTTGACGCTGCATAAGAGATTTGCGCCCAGGCGCCGAAAATGACGGTGCACAAGACGGCGCAATTCCCGCGGCGACTTTTCGTCGCCAAACGCAATCCCAACGTTGCGTTCTGCCAGGCGCCGATATTTCCCTGAAACGAGCCACGCGCAAGAGCCGAGGATTTGCCCAGTAGCAAAGAGCAACCGCAAAGGCAGCGCGGCCGCAATGGCCGACCCCGCGCGATAAAGAAGATAAACGACAAAATCGAGCATTGCGGAACCGCCGGTATCGCAGTGTGGCGCGGCAGGGTAGATTTGCCTGCGGCTTGCTTCAACCAATATAATGTGCGCTGCTAACTGGACTAAGAATGAGCAAGCACGAAAAAAATCTTTGGCAAGGCATCGACGCCGGCGCTCAAGATGCATTCAAGGCCCGTGATTATCGGAGCGCATCTTTCGCACAGGAGCTTTCGCGACGAGGCCTGGACGCCGTTGAACTTGTGACCGCGGACCGGAACCAGCGTGACATCAAGGAAGCCTGGATCCCAGGCGTGGAAATTTTCCCACGAAAGGTTCACGCGCAGCGGCACCGGGGCTTCTTTGGCGAATTTGTGCGGCGCGACGAAGGGATTCTCGCGCAGATTGGCTTCTGGCCGAAGCAATGGTCGGCTGCGCGGATGTTCGCAAACGCGGCAAAAGGTTTCCACGTGCATCCGCCCAGCGTTCCAGAAAACAAGCTCGCGGCAGAGTGGTTGCGCCGTTTGTTCGTAGACGAACCGGAGAATTATTCGCTGCGCCGTTACGCTGATGAGCAATGGGACGTAATGTTTTTCTTGCAGGGTCGCGTTGAGATAATTTTGTGCGACATCCGCGCGGGCTTTCCCAAGCGGGTGATGCGTTTCTTTGTCGATGGCGATAACCATCGGAGCGACAATAACGTCGGAATCGTCGTTCCTCCGGGCGTGGCCCACGCTATTCGTGCTGAAGGCACAGAAGATGTGATCATGGTTTACGGTACAAGCACCGTTTTTCATCCGGAATTCGAGGGGCGCATCGCGAGCGAAGTCGAGAGTGCAGAGTTGCCTGAATCGTGGCAGAGGTTTCTAGGTAGGGGCGATTGACCTCAAACGCTCGTGAGGGCGGTTCAGGTGAACCTCCCCTACCTCTCATGAAGCGGAGCTTCGATCCAGCCGTCTCGGAAATGATGGATCGGCCGCAACCAGTTTCGGCCGAGTTAGAGCGCGACCTCGAACGTATTCGGCAACTCAATCGCTGGTTCGGCAGCTATCGTCTTATTTTGGGCCTTATACGCCGCTGGATCAGGCCTGATACACACGCCCGCATCGTCGATCTTGCTACTGGTTCCGGTGATATCCCGCGATTGATTGCCGATTGCGCTCGGGACGTTGGTGCGCAGGTCGAGATCGACGCCTTAGATCGACAGCCTGCAACACTGGAAATCGCCAACAATTTGAGCTCGGACTACCCGGAAATTTTCTACCGCGAAGCAAATATCCTCGAATGGAATTCCGGCGAAGCCTACGACATCGTGCTTTGCACGCTTGCGCTTCATCATTTCAGCGATGAAGACGCCGTAACTGTGTTGCGGCGGTGTCGCGAGTTATCCCGAAGATTTGTTCTGGTGTCGGATTTGCGCCGCGGATTTCTGCTCCAAGCCGGCGTCTATCTTTTGACCGCGCTGATTTTTCGCGAACCGATGACGCGCCACGACGCCCGACTCTCTGCCGTTCGCGCATTTTCGTTTTCAGAAATGCGCGATCTCGCCCTGTGTGCCGGCTGGAAACACTTTGGTCACAAGAAATTTCGATTCGCGCGGCAGGCCATTTGGCTGGAAAAGCAAACGTGAAAGAGTAATTGGCGGAGTTTACATGAAAATTTTGACTACGGTTGCTGAAGCGCAATCGCTGGTACGCTCAAAGGCACGGGTGCTGGTGCCCACCATGGGAGCGTTGCACAAGGCGCATGCCGAGTTGATTCGAGTGGCACGTGAACATGCTGGCCGCGACGGCGAAGTAGCGGTGAGCATCTTTGTAAATCCGCTTCAGTTTGAACCAGGAAGCGATTACGAGTTCTACCCGCGCCCGGAAAAAGTTGATGAAGAATTTTGTCGAAACGCTGGTGTCGATTTTCTGTTCCGGCCTAGCGCAGCGGAAATGTATGCAGGCGACCGTTCGGTGTTCGTTGAAGAATCCTCTCTTTCGAAGTCGCTCGAGGGCAAGTCGCGCCCCGGACATTTTCGCGGGGTTTGCACGGTTGTGGCGAAGTTGTTCAATATTCTTGCGCCGAACGCGGCATTGTTTGGCGAGAAAGATTTTCAGCAACTGGCCATCGTTCGTCGCATGGTGCACGATCTTAATTTCAAGATCGAGATCATTGCCGTGCCTACGATGCGGGAGGACGACGGGCTGGCATACAGTTCGCGCAATCAATATTTGAATTTGGAAGAACGAAAGCAGGCAGCAGCTTTATACAAAGCGCTATGTGCTGCTGCGAATGCCAGTAAAAAATCCGCCGGAGCCGTCGTCGCTCGTGCGCGGCAGGTAATCGGTGAAGTGCCGCTGGCTCGGATCGATTATGTTGAGGTTGTCGATGCGATAACTTTGCAACCGGTTGAAATGGCTGGACCGGGCTCGGTGCTCGTGTTGGCGGTGTTTTTTGGAAGAACTCGTTTGATCGACAATATTCGTTTGGAATGAAGGAATACGATTTTGTTGTGATCGGCAGCGGCATCGCCGGTCTCAGCTTTGCCCTGAAAGCGGCCAGGCACGGTTCGGTAGCCGTCATCACAAAACGCAAAGGGGCCGACACAAACACTGCGTGGGCGCAGGGCGGAATTGCATGCGTGACCAGCGACGAAGACTCATTCGAGCTGCACGTGGGCGATACGCTTGAGGCCGGCACCGGTCTTTGCGACGAAGCGGTCGTGCACACGGTTGTAACTGAGGGTCCCGAGCGCATCCGCGAGCTGGCAGAGATCGGCCTGCAGTTCGATGAGCGCGAGGTGTCAGGACATCGTGAGCTTGATCTGGGCAAAGAGGGTGGTCACTCGAAGCGCCGGGTGTTGCATGTGCGAGACGCAACCGGGAAAGAGATTGAAGAGACTTTGCTACGCGAGCTGGGCCGGCAATCAAATGTGAAGCTATTGGAAAATCACATGGCGGTGGATTTGATCACCGCCGCCAAG
>QHOV01000027.1:0-12540 GCA_003218885.1 Verrucomicrobiota bacterium
TGGGTGGCGATCAGGTGCTCGCCATCCACGGTGAACAGCGTAATCATTTCGGGCCCCTTCTCGGGTCGGCACTCCTCCATCAAAGCACTGCCGTTAGCCGTCAGCGTATAAATCAAAGTGGTGTTAACGCCGTCTGTTTGTCCCTTCCACTCGCCTTTGAGTGCGGCCAGACGATCAAATGCTTCCTCACTCTTCGTCTTGTCGGCTGCCAAGGCAGCCGTCGCTACAGCGAACGCCATAATAACTGAACCAACTAACAAACTCCGCTTCATTGTTTTCCTCCTATGTGTTTAAGATTTGCTGCCGATTGCTTTCCGACCCCGGCGTCGATTAGCACTGCGTTTTGCTGAGGTTCCGGGTACCTTGAATACAGTTTCAAAGATGATGGTTTTGAATCGCTCGAGAGCTGCAGGTCGCCGTTCGACCTTCATTCGTAAAATTGCGCCTTCCCAAGACGCCAAGAGGAATTCGGCCAGTTCTGTGGCATCAAACCGTGAATCGATTTCGCCTGCAGATTGGGCGGCCGCAATGCACGAGGCAAACGGTGTACGCCACTTTTGAAAAATTGCATCGAGCCGGTCACGCAGACGTTTGCTGTGAGAACTAGCTTCGAGACTCAAGTCACCAATCAAGCATCCGATTCTCCAGCCATCGCCCTCGAGCTTACCGATAATGACGTCGAGATACCGCTTCAGCCGTTGACGTGGCGTGAGACTCTCGTCATTTAGCGTCTCTCTTACCAATCCCTTCAAGTAGTCAAAGTACTGGTCGAGCACTTCCGTGGCGAAGGCTTCTTTGGAACGAAAATGGTTAGTGAACGAACCTTGCGGAGCACCGGCAGCTGCGCAGATATCGCGCACGCTCGCTCCTCGATAACCCGATCGAAACATAACGCGCAACCCACTCTGTAAGATCTTGTCCCGTAAAGAACGCCTGCCCATTGGAGAATAATACGTACGTCCGTATTGGATTGTCAACGACAAAGGTGTCCACAGGTCAGAAGTTCAGAAGTGGACGGGATTCTGAAGAAAACTTTGAACTCCGAAAGTATTGGCGAGCGGGTGCCGAACGTCGAACTCAGCTACATCATATCGAGCGAATGCTACCGTGCTGCAGGCGCGCAGGCGAGCCCCGGTTAATCAGAAGTTAGAGATCAGAAGTTAGAGGCACAGTTGATCTCCTTCGCTCGGTGGTTAATGCGAATTAATCCAGTGAATCCCGTCCACTTTTTGCGGCAGCGCGGCGTGAGATTGTGTTGCGATGTTTGATCGAGAGAAGCAAGATCAGATATGCAACCGACTACTTACAATGCGAAGGCTTACTCCGCTGCCAGTCCAACATCGGGATTGGCGTCCACCAAAATTCCGCGGCGCAATCCAACTGACCGCGACGTGCAAATCGAAATCCTGTTTTGCGGCATCTGCCACTCCGATCTTCATTCGGTGCGCAACGAGTGGAGCGAGTTCATGGCCACGAACTACCCGATTGTCCCAGGTCATGAGATTGTCGGGCGTGTCACCAAAGTCGGCTCGGCAGTGACCAAGTACAAGCCGGGCGATCTCGCTGCGGTCGGCTGCATGGTCGACTCGGACGGCACGTGCGCGCACTGCAAAGCTGGCCTTGAACAGTTCTGTCCGAACATGGTCCTCACGTTCAACTCGCCGGACAAGCACCTCGGAGGCGTGACCTACGGCGGCTACTCGGAAAGCATCGTAGTCGATGAACATTTCGTTCTGCGCGTCCCATCCAATCTCAAACTCGCCGGAGCCGCACCGCTCCTTTGCGCGGGCATCACGACGTACTCGCCGATGCGCCACTGGGGCGTTGGCAAAGGCAAGAAAGTCGGCGTGGTTGGTCTCGGCGGGCTCGGCCACATGGCGGTAAAATTTGCTCACGCGTTTGGAGCCCACGTCGTTGTCTTCACCACCTCGCCTCACAAGAAAGAGGACGCACTGCGCCTCGGTGCGGACGAAGTCGTTGTCTCCCGCAACGCGAACGAGATGAAAAAGCATGAAGGCAGCTTCGATTTCATCCTTGACGCCGTCTCCGCCGATCACGACGTCAACGCGTATCTCAATTTACTAGGCGTCAACGGCAATCTTACGCTGGTGGGCGCTCCCGCAGAGCCTCTCGACGTCCCGGCGTTCAGTCTGATCGTGCGGCGCCGTAGTTTCTCCGGCTCGATGATTGGCGGCATCCCCGAAACACAGGAGATGCTGGACTTTTGCGGCAAACACAACATCACCGCCGATGTCGAAGTCATTCCGATCCAGAAGGTCAACGAAGCCTACGAGCGGCTGCTCAAGTCGGATGTGAAGTATCGTTTCTCCATCGACATGGCATCTCTCAAATCGGAGTGACCAACGCGATAGGTCCGGAACACATCTCGTAAAGTGTCTGTCATGTTGAGTGAAGCGAAACATCTCTGGCTTTGCTGCCGAGAACCCGATGCAGAAATAATCTGAGATTCTTCGCTTTGCTCAGAATGACATTTGTGGAGTGGTTGAAAGGAGCAACGATGAAAAAGCGCGAACTTGGAAAGAGCGGCCTAGAAGTCTCGGCGATTGGGCTCGGCTGCATGGGAATGAGTTTTGGCTACGGTCCGCCGAAAGATAAGCAGGAGATGATCTCGCTGATTCGGAAGGCGGTCGAACTTGGTGTCACATTTTTCGATACTGCGGAAGTTTACGGGCCGTTCGCGAATGAAGAGCTCGTCGGCGAAGCGTTGGCTCCGATGCGTGAGCGAGTAGTAATCGCTACCAAGTTCGGATTCAAGATTGGTCCCAAAGGCGAGCAGATCGGCCTCGATAGTCGGCCAGAGCATATCAAAGAAGTTGCTGAAGCTTCGCTGAAACGACTCAGAACGGACGTGATCGATCTATTCTATCAACATCGTGTTGACCCAGACCTGCCAATCGAAGACGTGGCGGGTGCAGTAAAGGAACTGATTCGAGAAGGAAAGGTGAAACACTTCGGTCTTTCCGAAGCAGGAGTGCAAACGATTCGTCGCGCACACGCAGTTCAACCGGTCACTGCATTGCAGAACGAGTACTCGTTGTGGTGGAGACGTCCTGAAAAGGAAGTCCTGCCGGCGCTCGAGGAACTCGGGATCGGTTTCGTTCCATACAGCCCTTTGGGGAGAGGCTTTCTCACTGGAAAGATGAACGAAAACACTACGTTCGATAGCTCCGATTTCCGCAACAGGCTTCCGCGCTTTACGCCGGAAGCGCGCAAAGCGAATCAGGGGTTGGTTGATTTGCTTGGCGACATCGCGAAACGAAAGAAAGCAACGTCTGCTCAGATCGCGCTCGCCTGGTTGCTTGCCCAGAAGCCGTGGATTGTTCCAATCCCCGGCACCACGAAGTTGCATCGGCTGGAAGAAAACATTGGAGCAGCTTCAATCGAACTTACACTGGACGATCTTCGCGAGATCGAACACGCCGCATCAAAAATTGACGTGAAAGGCGCTCGATATCCCGAACACTTGGAGCAAATGACGGGTCGTTAAAAAAGCGACGAGTGACGAGCAGCAAACAAGAAGCAAGGAAATTACCGATTAAACATGATCAATAAGATCAAAGGAAGAGTCATCGTCATCACAGGCGCCAGCAGCGGACTGGGCGAGGCAGCCACCCGGCTTCTCTCTGCGCAGGGCGCGACTGTTGTGCTGGGTGCGCGGCGCTCCGATCGCCTCCAGTCGTTAGCGGACGAGTTGACCGGCAAAGGCGGCAAGGCACTCGCTGTTACGACAGACGTCACTCGGCGTGACCAGGTGAAAAAATTGGTCGACACCGCCGTGCAGAAGTTCGGGCGTATCGATGTCATGATTAACAACGCCGGGATTATGCCGCGCGCGCCACTCGAGCGCCTGACCATCGACGATTGGGACCGGACGATTGACGTCAACATCAAGGGGGTCCTGTACGGCATCGCGGCGGCGCTGCCGCATATGAAGCAGCAAAAATCCGGGCACATGATCTTTGTCTCATCTGTTGCGGGCCATAAAGTTGGTCCCGACTTTGCAGTCTACGCGGCGACTAAGCATGCCGTTCGCGTCCTCGCCGAAGGATTTCGACAGGAAGTTAAGCCGTACAATATTCGCACCACGGTAATCTCGCCGGGCGCGGTCGCAACGGAACTGCCGGGCAGCGTCACCGAGCAGGACATCGCGGAGAAGATCCGCACGTACTACGAAGATATCGCCATTCCTGCTGAGTCATTCGCTGAGGCTGTCGTTTTCGCGATGAGCCAACCGGATGAAGTGGATGTGAACGAGATCCTGTTCCGGCCTACGCGCCAGATGCTCTAGCGGCCGATCTAGCGTTCGGATTTCCCGACGCCGCGTTCCGGCAGGAAATACATCGTTGCCGGTAACGCGATTAGGGTCAGGGCGAGCGGTGTGTAGATGAATGCGACCGCGATGGCTGCGACATAGATGATAATCGCAACGAGATTTTTGCGTGCCATTCTTTTGTTCAGCCGCTTGAACTCCGGTTCGGGGTGATGCCGGGCGATCGATGCGCGCAGCAGGAAGAACGAAACCGCGCCCGCTGTGGAGACGGCGGCATACAACGCGACGGGAAGCGGCAGCGCGTGATTGTCTCCGAGATAAACCGTGACCCATGGAATCAGCGAGAGCCAAAAGAGCAGATTGATGTTTGCCCAAAGAATGACCGAATCGACGTGAGTCACGAGATGGATGAGATGATGATGATTGACCCAGTAGATCGCGATGATGATGAAGCTGAGGACATAAGCAAAAAACGTCGGCCACATTCGTGCCAGCGAAGCGGGCGTTGGATCGTGCGGCGCCTTCAACTCCAAAACCATAATCGTAATGAGAATGGCCATCACGCCGTCGCTGAACGCTTCAATTCGGTTCGTTTTCACGCCGCGACGAGTTTAGCACGTGGTGCATGGCGCGAGTATACTCGGGCCAATCGATGAAAACGATCATTCTGATTCCACTGTTGTCAGCCATTTGCATAGCTGCTTCCGCTTTTGGGCAGGACCCGGTGAAAACGTCGCCACAGTTCTACAAAGTGCTGCTCGAAAATGAAAAAGTGCGCGTGCTCGAGTTTAGGCCCGAGCCGGGCGACAAAGAGCCGCAGCATTCGCATCCGGCAGGCGTGGTTTATGTGTTGAACGGCGCTACGCTCAAGTTCAGTTATCCCGATGGTCGTACGGAAGAGAGAACAGCTGCGACCGCGATACGATCTGGCGCGAACCGGTTACCCATGCGGTCGAAAACATCGGCAAAACGCAAGCGCACGTCATCGTTATCGACCTAAAAAAGAGTGCCTCGCCTTCGCCAAGCTTCGGAGCGCCAGGCAAGTGATCGGCCTTTGCCTTCGCGACGGTTCGGCATGACAACGCCTGCGTCGACGGTTTTGACCATCTACCGAGCTGCCGTCCGGCTACCTGTGTTCTGAGGTTGATCTTCATTCGAGAGTTGTAAGGATTCGAGCTAGGTTTTCTGCGTTACGGTTGAAATGAAACGTCTCGCGTCAATCCTTTTGATTTACCTGTTGCTGGTAGCGGCCGGCGACGCCGCGCCGCTTATTTTTGTCGTTCGTCATGCGGAGAAAGCGACGACTGGCGGTGATAATCCTGACTTGTCCGTCGCCGGTCAGAAACGCGCGGACGCGCTAGCGCGTATTCTGAAGGATTCGCAGATTACGGCTGTGTTCGTTTCCGAGTTCAAGCGCACGCAGGAAACTGCGGCGCCGACAGCGAGAGCGGCGCACCTTAGTCCTATAGTGCTTCCAGCAAATGATGTTCCCGCACTGGTTGCAAAATTACGCGCATTAAACGGAAACGCGCTGGTCGTCGGCCATGGCAACACGATTCCCGATTTGATGAAAGCGCTCGGGATCACGACGCCCATCAGCATTCCTGACGACGATTACACCGAAATATTTGTTGTGTGGCCTGGCGATATACCACAGCTGCTACGGTTGCATTATCCGTTTTGATAGGCGCCGCCGGTAACTGGGCATAGCAATTGAATGGTTCGGCGAGCGCTCAACCGAGCGTCACTTAAACACGCGGCGCAGAAAGAATTTTCTTCTCTTAGGCACCCACTCTGGCGGACACTCACGGCTTCACATTGAATGCCGACAACTCAATGAACCGCTTCGTCTCTCCCCGCTGGATTTACTTCCTCGCCGTGGCGCTCTTCTTCTTGAGCGGACACCGGGCAAACGCCGATCCGGTAGGAGACTTTTTCAAAAAACTTGGCCAATCAATCTCGAAGGCTTTCCAGCCTCAGCCTACGCCCCGACCAACCCGGAAGACGCGGGGCTTTCGGCAAGCGGGTTCCCAAGAATCAAATGTCGTCGAGACGGGGCCGAGTGCCCCCGAAGAATCACCAAAGCCTGCTAAGGAAGAGATTACTCGCACTGTGCTGCCGGCTTCGGCCGCGCCTGCGGAAAAGGCAAGAGGAGATATGCCCTACGGAATTCCCGTCCCAGGCCGGAAAGGCATGGTCATAAGTCCTTATTCACCGGAGGGAAACTACATCGATATCAGCAATTTTGCCCCCGGGTCCGCTGTGAAAGATCCATACACAGGAAAGATTTTCCGGGTGCCCTAAATTCACTTATTCTTCGTGGCGTCGCGCTACGCGATCGGCTACGGGAAAGTGTGATTCACGACTTCGCAAACGCTGATGATGCAATTTGGATTGACTTCCAAGCGGCGTTTTGATAGACGGGGGGGCATCTAGCGCCCCATTGTAAGGAGGATTTTCCTATGATCGATATTCTGCGCGCCTTACGTGCTCAACCTGCGTATGGACGACGACTACTTGGCTTCATGCCTGCGCTCGTCATTACGGAGATGTTCTACAAGTTTCACAGTTTCAGTCTCGAATGCATGGCTCTTCTTGCGACGTGGCTCCTGTTGGATGTGCTGATAGAGTGGATCGTGGGATGCTTGAAGGTTAAGAATTTATTCAGTGCTCGATCGGGCGGGGTTGCTACATCAAATGGTAAGAACATCGATCGATGAGAAGACCGGGAAAAGACAAAGATTCGGAAAATGTGCCGCCAGGCGGCCGAGCCTTTCAACGAATTCAGCGGGACCGCACGGCGCGCGGGCTAGGCAAACTTCCCCTGCCGGGAACGTCGGGCCCTGTAACTAACAAGCGTGCGCCTAACGAGCGCATGGGTAAGACACGCAAAAAGAAATAGCTCAATTCTACTACCAGCTTTCCTTTTCTGCTATCTCCTCGGAAGCGCATCGGTTTAGCGCACGATTATCCGAACACACAGCCCTATGGATATTCCCACTCATAAAAAGGGCGAACGTGTAGGTCAAAAGCTCTTGCTGGCAAAACAGCGTTTCCTCGGCGGAAAAGCGTTGAAGAGGATCGAATACTTCGAAACCCAGCGTGCGCTATCGAAAACAACGTTGGTTCGCGGCTTTGTTACCTCACAATCGGTCCAGAGCCTCCGGATTTCTAGGAAGCCTCCAATGGGTCGAGGCCCGAGGCCGGTTGCTGAATATTTGAAGGCGGATCGAGCGAAAGCTCGTCTGGTTCCGACAAAGTTTGCTGCTAACGTGCAGCTTCCGGTTTGGCGATCGTTGGGACCAAACCTTATTCCAAAAGGTCAAACATACGGGAGCGGTGGTAACAACAAGCCGCCCATGTCAGGCCGGTGCTCAGGCATCTTTGTTTCGCCTGCGAACTCAAACCATCTTGTTCTTTGTTCCGCCGGCGGTGGACTTTGGGAAACCTTGGATCAGGGAAAAACCTGGCGGCCACTGACGGACCAACAGCCGACGCTTTCGATGGGCGCAATTTGTGGCGCGCCCAGTTCACCGAATATGGTTTATGCCGGAACCGGAGAAGGGGATACCTACAGCCAACTTGGCGTTGGGCTGCTTCGATCGTCCGATGCCGGTCAGACATGGGAACATGTTCCTTCCAACGATCTTTCAGGCATCGGAATTTTCGACATCGCCGTTGATCCGGCTAACCCGCTTCATGTTTGGGTAGGCACAACCAGGAAGCTGCTTGAAAGCACTAATGGCGGCGCGACCTGGCGCACTGTTCAGAGCGTTACCACCTGGGATATTTCCATCAACCCTAATGATCCTCAGGAGATCTTTGCTGGTACTGTCCTGGGCTTGATTCGTTCAACCAACGGTGGCACTAACTGGACGCAGGTGGGACTTCCGGGAGCAACGCCGGGTTCGCATTTTACCCGCATGGAAGTTTGCCACGCACCTTCGAAGCCGGCAGTCGTTTACGTTGCTGCCGTTCAGGGCGACAGTGGAATGCTCTGGCGACGCGCCTCCAGCGGCGGCGCGTTTTCCTCTGAAAAGACGCCGTCACTTGATCCGAAGTCGGACATCGATCAAGCGTGGTATGACTGGTGCCTCGCCGTGTCTCCAACAGATGCTGATGTTCTTTATTGGGGAGCGGTTCAACTCTACAAGGGTACGCGTAGAGTGGCAGGTTGGACCTGGCGCAACATCTCCTCTCGATCCAGCGGTGATTCTATTCATCCAGATCAGCACCATCTCGCGTTTGATCCCTCTGATCCCAACGTGCTTTATGCTTGTAACGATGGCGGCATCTTTCGTTCGCCTGACGGGGGGACAAGCTGGACTTCGCTAAATCCCGGGCTCGGCATTACCGAGTTCGAATTCATCATTCATCTGGAGAGCGAGGACACCTGGCTCATAGGTGGCACCCAGGACAACGGTACGCTCGGCAATCCTCACAATACTCCTCGCGAGAGAACATGGGACCAGATCGCGCTGGGTGATGGGGGCGATTGCGGCGCGGACGATACCAACAAACTGTGTTACCACTCTTACTACGGCATCGAGATCGAGCGCGCTCCGGCAACGGGTGCCAAGGCATTCAAATGGGTCGATGTATCGCCGCCGGCGCCGGACGACTACGACGCGCTCTTCTATCCTCCGATGGACGTGGTTGAAAAGATTGTTGCCAAGGCAGGTGTTACGCTTTGGGTGTCGGACGATAGCGGAGATAATTGGGAGGAAGTTGATTTCGGTGGTGAGGCCGGTGAGAAAGCTTCGGTCGTAAGCATTGTGAGCCGTAAAAGAATATTTCTAGGAACCGAAAAAGGCCGGCTGGTTGGGATTGATCGCGCTAGCTCGGGATGGGCTAAGGGTAACGTCACTCAGCTAACGAGTCCACGAAGCGAATTCGTCAGTGATATTGTTGTCCTTGGAACTTCAAAACAGACCATATGGACAAGTTGCTCAGCCTTTGGAGGTGGTCACGTCTTCCGATCAACAAACGCTGGCAAGAGTTGGAGCGATCGCACCGGCAATCTGCCCGACATTCCAGTCAACGCCATCGTCATCGACCCGAAGAACCACCGGCGGATTTTTGCCGCAACCGATCACGGCGTGTATCAGAGCAAAAACTCTGGGACTAAATGGAGTGACTTCAGCAACGGACTTCCGAACGCCGTCGTTGGCGATATGATCCTTCACGAGCGCCGAAGAGTGCTGCGCATCGGTACCCACAACCGCGGAGCATGGGAAGTGGATATTTAAGGGCTGGGAATCACTCGGGTATATAAATTGCGTAGCCGCGTGGCGGCGCCCAGAGATCGATCCAGCCAGAGTCGTTAGTCCATTTTTCCTGCGGCATGCCAACGTCGTCGCGCCCGCGCCAAGCCGTGGGAACAAGCCGCGTGTTGATCCAGCGCGTCTGAATCCAAGCACCGTTCCAACTACCGCTATTATTTAAAACAAAGACTAGCCCGCTTTGGTTAGCGTTGCCTGGGCGTTGCATGATATAGAGGTCGTCGTCGACGAACAGCACTTGCGAGGGGCCGGCGGCATTTTGTTCGTGAACCTTGATCAGCGCATCGATGCCGCTTTGATTGTTCGACTGTGCGAGGTCCCAGTTGAAGTAATCCTGCCAGAAGACACACGGATAACCTTCGTGCGTCAGGATAAATGCGTACGCCAGGAGCTTGTCGTTAATGATGGGACTGTCGCGCACGACATCGTGATTCTCGACGAAGGTCACAGCCTGGGCTGGCCGGTCCCATATCAAAACTCCAGGCTCGGTGAGATTACGGAGACTGAACCCGTAGCTGTCGCACAAATCACGCAGTCGCCAGCGCAGCGGAAAATCAAACGCGCCGACCGGATTGTCCGACCATGCATTCGCTTCATCGAGCCAATCATCGATTCTGCGTTCGCTGTCCCAGCATTCTCCGACCGCGTAAGGCTTGAAACTTGTGCCGCCACGTAGGGCACGCATTTCTTGAATCGAACGAACCATCCAGCCGCCGTAACCCTTAACCATGTCATAGCGGAATCCGTCAAAACCGATCTCTTCGAAAAGCCAGCGAGCGTAGTTGATGAGCTCGGTGTAAACGAGGGGAGCGCGATGGCACAGATCCGGCATATCTCCGAATGTTGCGCCGTCCCAAGTCTCGTACTGGCTCGGATGAAAACATTTCCAGTCTCGCGGGAATTTGCGGCTCTTCGGTTCGAACTTTGTCCAGCGCCACTGGCCGTCGATCGGATTCAGTTCCTCAGCATCAGCGCCGCTGTTATGATTGAACACCAGGTCCGCGTACACTTGCAATCCCAGCGCGTGAGCAGACTCGATCAGGTCGAGTAATTCAGCTTTGGAACCGAACCACGTGCGCACACCGCCCTTCTGAATAAACTCGCCGAGGTCATAGTAATCGTAAGGATCGTAGCCCATGGATTTCCAGCTCGCTGCCTTGTTTGCGGGCGGGAGCCACAACGCCGTGAAACCCGCCTGCGCGATCGATGGTAATTTTGATTCGATAAAAGCCCACCATTGATACTCGCGATCTTCCGCTTTGGGACAATCCCAATAGAACGCTTGCAACATGACACCCATAATTCCGGCCTCCGTTTTTGCGTGCGCCCGCATCGGCATGCTACACCCCGACTAACCACTAACAAGAGCGGATCAAAATTACGCCTTGGTTTGATGCAGACAGTCTCGCTCTCTTTGAAGACGAGGTTTAGTGCACCTTTCCAACCGTGCGGTCCAGGGTCGCTGGCGGCAGATATTCGCCAACGTACGTACGCGTCCACCAGCCGCGCTCGCCGGGTTTGGTAAAGCGATACCGATACCAATCGGCGCGGATGAATTTCGGCGGCGCATTTGGGAATGGGTTACGCGCAAACAGGCGAAGAATTCTTTTTTCGCCTTCGAGTAATCTTTGCACAAGCGCGAAGATCCAGGGGTGAAGGTCCGGGGGCGACATCGCGGCAAACCACATTTGCCAGTCGAGTCTCCAATGATAGGGCGAGACGATGCATGGGCGGCGGTTCACGTCGCTCGGTTTTCCCTTGAACTCGTACTCGCGCCATTCAGCATTGGGATCGGGAAGGTCTGCGCCAGTGCCTTTGATCACGACTTCGAACCGTTCGCGCGTGACAGCGCCAAATGCGCCGTAGGTATTCACCAGGTGCAATGGCTCAAAGCTGGCGTTCATGAGTTGCCGGCGCGAAAACAAATTGCGGGCCGGTCGCCAGCTTAGCGCTAGCACAATCACAGTGAGCGCGCCGACGGCGATTTTGTGCACCAAGGTCATTTGCATAGGCACCGAATGCGGTATCGATATCAACCGCCCAAGCAAACGGTCATCAAAACAGGGGATGCAAAGCACGATGGTAATGTAATTCAGCCACGAAAGATTCCCGCTCAGGATGAGAGTAATTTGAAACAGGATCGTCAGTCCGCCCGCCCAATAGCAGAGTGGCGCAGGCGCGAAGTAGAACCAGGGCATTACAAGCTGAGCGAAATGAGTGAACAACACGCCGGCCTTGTGAGCCCAACGCGGCGAATGATGCAAATACCAGCTCAGCGGATTGGGCAGCGGCTGAGTTTCATAATGGTAAAAGAGGCAGGTCAGATCCCGCCAGCATGGATCGGAGCGCAGTTTGATCATGCCTGCGCCGAACATGGTTCGAAAGAGCACCCACACGATTAGCCACATCACCACGACTGGCGGATGGGTGCCCGATGACCCGAGAAAAATCGCGAGAAAACCGGTCTCGGCGAGCATCGTTTCCCAGCCGAAGCCGTAGAAGGTTTGGCCGACGTTGACGAGCGAAAGGTAAATCACCCAGAGCAGCACCCACGCGCTCATCGATACGACGAGCCCAAGTGACTCCGACCAGCCGGTAACAGCGAAGATCGACAACGCGATGCCGCACCAGATCGCTGCCGTGATGAAGCGATCTGAGCAATTGATCCAAAACAAACTCGGCGTCTTCTGGAACCGAGTGTAACGCAAAAAGCGCCGCACCGGTTGCAGCCCGCGCTCGCCGAGTAGCGGGACGAACTGATTAGCCGCATTCAGGAACGCGATCAGATATATGCATCCGAGCGCGCGCTGGAACCAGAGACGGGTCAACCAGAAGTCGGTCACGAAATGCATTCCCGAATTTGGCCTATAGCAGTGCGGATCACTGAAGCGACTCCTTTTGGTGAGACGATGTTGTGGCGAGCGAGCTAAGACCTATTTGGGATTTGAATGAGGCGGTGCGTTCCGA
>QHOV01000027.1:12565-20901 GCA_003218885.1 Verrucomicrobiota bacterium
GGCAGGTGGTCGATCTCGTCCGGCGGACGCTGGAGCTGCTGTTTGACGTATGTCCAATCGTCGAAGCCGCGGAGGATGTTGTCTGCAAACCCGTCGTCGCCGTCGATGTCCACGGCGGCGTGGGCTTCGATCACCCCATTGTTGTTCCAGTCAATCGGGCCGACGCTGGGACCGAGGAGTGAGCAGCCCGCTCTGCCGACTCCGCAGTACTGCACGATATCTGTGTCTCCAGGTGGACCACCCACGCCAGCGAATTCGTCGAGGTCGGCTTCGTTTAGGGTGAGCCCCGTGAAACGCGAGTAATCCAAGCGCCAGCCGATGGGCGTGCTTGAACCCGGCATCGCGGCATAGGGAATGCCGTTAGCGTAGTTGAAATAGTTCATGACACTGATGTAATTCGGTTTGTAAGCTCGGCAGCTCTCCGGAGGGGGAAACACGCCACCGTGCTCCAGGCCGAAATTGTGTCCCAGCTCGTGCATGAAGATGGCGCCGACAGTGATGTCGGGAATAGAGCTAATGGGGATTCCCGTATTGTCACTGAAAGTTCCAAGGGCCAGGATGAAATTGAAGCCGGGCAGTTCACTATTGCCAGAACTGTTCGGATCGGGAGGAACCCCGCAAACCGGGTCTAATCCGCAGGCAGAGCCGTCAGCATGGGTGAACGGCAGACCGACGTTATATCCGAAGATTGCGTAGTGCCAGGGATGATCGCCGTGCGGTCGAAAGTACTGCTGCCTTAGCGCGAGAATGCCCACGGCGTCCGATCCCACGCAGGCTTGGGTGGTCTGCCACCAGGGATCATAATCCGGGATGGTTACTAGGCGTCCGGGAATCGCGTTATGAATCGGGTCGATGTGCAGCGTGATCCCCTGCGCTGCAAAAGCGTCGATGACCTTTTCGATCGCGGCGGTCGAGGGTGCCATCGATAACCCGTTCGGAAACGTGACGCCAGCGTACGGCGTCCAGCCCGGAGGAAATACCATGTAGTCGTAGTGAACCCAGACATGCTGGGGTTCCGCATCAGTTGCAGCTGCTGGCGAAATCGCAAGGCAACCGAGCAGCAGCAGCACAACCAGATTAATGCTTCGATTTTTCATAATTTTTAATTTGAACACCGAAACATAATCTAGTGCATCTGCCGCAGAACGCACGCGGTTCCAGTCTTGGTTTCATCAGCGTTGCCAAACCAGACTTGTTGACCTTTTCACCAAAGAGATCACGAAGGCAGAATGCAAAAAGGAATACTCAGTGTTCTTCGTGTCCTTCGTGGTGAAATCTCTTTCGGCTAGCCGAAGGACTTTACGTCAGCGGTTCGCGGAGAGCTGCGAATTCGTATTCGCAATGGACTCGTAAAATCTTAGGGCCTCGATGTCACTGCCGAGTTCGCGCAGCGGGTAGAGACCTTTTGCAGAGCCAGCGCCCGGATCGCGCACGAGATAGTCGAAACCGTCCTTACCCGCGATGACGACAAAATGCGTCACGCCGCCCGGCAATCGTACTCGCACGATGACGGGGTTTCCCCGGCCGATATTCGAATCGATCAGCTGATACGACGGGAGGTCTTCGTACACGTGCCGGACGCGATCCGGCGCGAACCATGCCGCACGGTCCCAATAAATCCAGCCGTTCTCGGTGTATCCGCCCACTGAGGGTAAAAACCAGTTTAACTGCTGCGGATCGACATCGATGCCATAGAACTTGAATACCATCGCCGTGGCAGCTACGGCGCAGCCTTCGCCGCCGAGGGTGCCGTTCTGTGCCACTCCACCGAGCGGATCATCGCGCCATTTTTCTTCGGACTGGCGGAACGACGGCACCGCCAGTTCGACGCGGTGGAAGAAATAACGCCCGCCGCGCGGTGAGAGTTTTCGTTTCCAAGTCCAGTCGATGTGCACCGCTAACGCGGCAACGAGCAGAACAACAACGACAATGATAAAAGGCAAGCCGCGCTTCACACGGTGAACTTAAACGCGTCCCGATCATGCTTTCAACGTGCGAGGTCAAAACAAGTTGCGCCACCGCTCTGATAATGCTGATTTCACTCTTATGACCAGGGGCCATGAACTTCGTCTCGCGAAGCGCATGGCGCGTCTCGGTACCGAGACCGCCTTCGAAGTGTTGGTGAAGGCAAAAGCGCTGGAAGCACAAGGGCGCGATATCATCCATCTAGAAATCGGCGAACCGGATTTCGACACGCCGCAGAATATTATCGACGCTGCCATCGATGCGCTGCACAAGGGCTTCACGCACTACGGTCCTTCCGCCGGTTTGATGGAGTTGCGCGAGGTGATTGCGCAACATGTGAGTGAGACGCGCCGGGTAAACGTTACCCCAGACGAAGTGGTCGTTGTTCCCGGCGGCAAGCCGATCATTTTTTTCAGCGTCCTCGCGTTCGCCGAAGCAGACGATGAAGTCATCTATCCCAATCCCGGGTTCCCGATTTACGAGTCGATGATCAATTACGTCGGCGCGAAAGCCGTGCCGATTCGGTTGCGCGAGGAGCTCGATTTCCGGCTCGATGTCGATGAGCTCTCCGGCCTGATCAACGACCGGACGAAGTTAATCATCCTGAATTCGCCGCAAAATCCGACAGGTGGCGTTCTCCAGAAAGACGACATCGATCGCATCGCACGCGCCATCGGCGATCGCAACATCATGGTATTAAGCGACGAGATCTACAGCCGCCTCATCTTCGAGGGCCAGCATCATTCCATCATGTCGGTGGGCGGCATGAAGGAGCGCACGATTTTGCTCGATGGTTTCTCGAAGACCTACGCCATGACTGGTTGGCGCATGGGCTACGGTGTGATGCGCGCTGATCTGGCGGCGCACATCGCGCGATTGATGACCAACTCCGCTTCCTGCACCGCAAGCTTCACGCAAATCGCCGGTATCGAAGCGCTGCGCGGCCCGCAGGATTTGGTTGACCAAATGCGCGCCGAGTTCAAGAAGCGGCGCGACGTGATGGTCGCAGGTCTCAACAAGATCAAAGGTTTCTCCTGCCGCTTGCCGAAGGGCGCGTTCTACGTTTTCCCCAACATCACGCAGACCGGTTGGCCATCGAAGAAGCTGGCCGATGCGCTGCTCGACGACGCCGGCGTCGCCGCGCTGTCCGGTACCGCATTCGGCGATTTCGGCGAAGGCTATTTGCGTTTCAGCGTGGCCAACTCGATCGAAAACATCGAGAAAGCGCTCGATCGCATCGAGACTTGGACGAAGAAAAATTTGTAGGCAATCAACGACGGGCGCTTCTCCTCTTCGGCCGAGGAGAGGGGGAGGGTGAGGAGTCGAATGCATTCGTGAAGGCGCGTTTACGGATCACCCTCACCTCGATCCTCTCCCGAACAAAGGAGAGGAAGATACGCGCGATCGCATTGGTGCTTGGGTGAGCAAAAATTTGTAGGCGACTCCGAAAGCTTTCGGGGTTGCCTACTTGGCAGGCGGTGCGCCTGCTCTACAATAGAAAAGTTCCTGCTTTTCTGGTTTCCTGATTAGATTCTTCTGCAGTTATGCCTGACAAGAAACGTTTCCGCGTCTTTGCTACTGCCCGCATCGGCGATGCTGCGGAGAACCGGCTGCGCGAGCGCGGGTACGATCTTGAGGTTTTTCAAGGCCCCGAGGTGCCGCCGAAGAAATTGATCATCGAGAAAGTGAAGAGCGGCATCGATGGTTTGATCACAACGCTCCGTGATCCGATCGATGCCGAGGTGTTCGAAGCAGGGAAGGGGACCCTGAAGGTCGTGGCGCAGATCGCCGTCGGCTTCGACAACATCAACCGCGCCGACGCCAACAAATACAAAATCCCGTTCACGAATACGGCAGACGTACTCACCGAAGCGACGGCCGAGTTCGCGTTTTTGATGATGGGGATGCTTGCGCGCAAAATGTGGCAGAGCGAGCGGCTAGTGCGCGAACAGAAGTGGCCGTCGTGGCACCCATTCCTGCCGTTCCTCGGCGACGAGGTCACGGGCAAAACCATCGCCGTGATCGGCACCGGGCGCATCGGCCTGGCGATGATCAAGAAATGCTCCGGGTTCGACATGAACATCCTTTGCTATGACCCGGCGTATCAGAATCACCAATTCATCGGGGCGATTCAGGAGTTGATGGACCTGCGGCACGCGCGCGGCATTCAGAACGAGAAGACCTGGATCAAATACGTGGAGTTCGAAGAAGCACTGAGCGGCGCCGATTACGTGACGATTCATGTACCGCTGTTGCGCGAAGGCGAAACCGACAAGCCGACGTATCACCTCATCAACGAAAACACACTCAAGCTGATGAAACCGACCGCGTATTTGATCAATAGCTCGCGCGGCCCGGTCGTGGATGAAAAAGCGCTTGCGAAAGCGTTGAAAGAAAAAGTCATTGCCGGTGCCGCACTCGATGTTTTCGAAAAGGAACCGCTCCCACCTGATTCGCCGTTGCTCGATCCCGAAATCGCCGATCGCTGCCGCATATTCCATCACTTCGCCAGCGGCGCGCGAATTACACGGCTCGCGGTCGATCCTGACAAAGGCATGGCCGGGCGCTGCGTCCAGGGACTAATCGACGTTCTCGAGAAAAATTATGGCGGCGATCCGACTAAAATGCCGTACGTCGTGAACAAAGAGGCGTTCACCCCGTGAGATAAATCGCCGTGGCTGTCGATTGTCCAATCGGATAATATCTCAACGGAGTAAATGAGCGCGACAGCGTCACGACTGATTACCACGTATCTCGAAATGAGATCGCCGGAGCAGCTTCGCCCGAAGCGGTGTGCGGATGACAAGTTTCAAGTTCGCGAACAGAAAGAACCGAACTGGGTTTTCAATCGCGATCTCTACTTTGCTGTTGGCGAACAATGGCAATGGATCGACAAACGACCGTGGACGGATAAGCAATGGAAAGAATACGCCGCCGCACCGGAGCTGCGGACATTTGCTACGTACTACGACGACGTGCTCGCAGGTTATTACGAACTGCGCCACGAGTCCGAGCCGGACGGGCGGAACGCGGCGGTCGAGATCGCGTACTTCGGTTTGCTACCTGAGTTTATCGGCCGCGGTTTAGGAGGCGCATTGCTGACCAGCGCAATCGAAGAAGCGTGGTCCCGCCGTGGCGGGATCGCACCCAAGCGCGTGTGGGTGCATACGTGCACCCTCGATCATCCGCAAGCGCTCGCGAATTATCTCGCGCGCGGCATGATCGTTTACAAGATCGAAGAAAGTAGAAGGGAAAATATATATGAATAAATGGAGAAGCTTCTATTTCGGGTTCGCGGTTCTGCTCATTAGTTTGGTCGCGATGGCGCAAGAACAGGGTGTGATAAAGCCCAAGTTACTCCTGAGCGAGATCATCAATGGGATGCCCAAGGGCGAGAAGCAGGAGGTGCGAGTTCTCACAGCAAGCTTCAAGCCGGGCGATAAGACGATGTTCCACACACACCGTTTCCCAGTCACTGTGTATGTCTTGGAAGGCGCGTTCACCTTGGAAATGGAGGGCCGCGAGCCAGTCACGGTGAAAGCTGGTCAGCCGATAATAATGCCGCCGCACGTGAAAATGACGGGTTACAACCGCAGCAGCACCGATCCATTGCGGCTGGTCATCTTTAATGTGAGTGACCCAGGCACACCGTATCTTGACCCTGTACACTAGCCATATCATGAGTCGGCGTGTTGCGTTTGAAACGACGCCGCACTGGGCGCCAAAATTTAGCCCATGAGATACAACGGCAGGCGAGCTGCTGCCGAAGAATCTAAAGAAATGAGGCCGCGGACGTTGCGGCGAACGTTTCAGTCAGTGTCGGAGGCACTCGTGAAATTCCGCTCTCCTCATCAGCCTCGACATTTACGGTGAGAATGCCTTCGATCATCCGCTTGGTTCTATTTGCGGCCGCCTTCCTATATTCAGCCGCAGCCCCGGGTGTCAGGGCCGATGAGCTTGCAGGTCCGCCTCCGCCGTTACCACTGACAATTGGTGAGCACATCACAGCCGACATTGTCAATCTGATCTTCTTGTTCGATCGCGTGGCGAGCGATCCGCCTAGGGCGATCACGCCAAATTATCTTGCACGCGTCTCAGGGCCATCCTCCGCGCTCTACCGAGATTATCTCGAGTATCGGCAAGGTAAAATTGACCGGTTTGAGCTGGTGAACCGACTACCGCACGTCGCGATGATGGGCGATAGTCTTACGCAAAATTTTCACTTTTCTTCGTTAGCGAGCTCCTTTTGGCGGGCAAGGACGCAATGGCGCAAGAACTGGTTCCTCGATACTGATCCCAATCCGGAGAGCGTTTTCAGCGTATATGAACGACTGGAACACTTTACACCGCTCGTGGCGACCGAGTACAACGGCGCCGGAGCGTTAGTCGCGCCGCCACAATCACAGGAAGACCTGCGCAAAAGACTTGTCCGCGCTCGCAATCTTCCCGGACAAGTTCGTCAAGTTCTGCGCCGAAAAAGATTTCCAGACTTAATCATGATTTGGATTGGACATAATAACCTCGATTGGGTGCACGGCCTTGGCGAGGAAGAGCGCAGGCATCCAGAAAGGCGCTTGCAAGCAATAGCCACGAAGTTCCGAGTGAACTACACAGAATCGCTGCAGGGCCTGATCGACCGCGCAAAAACGGAGAACCACAAAGCGGCGATCGTCGTGTTCGGTCTGGCGAACATTGGTGGGTATTTGAAGGCAAGGCGGCAGGCGGAAATCCTGCATGCAGAGAATCCGAAACTCTATCCTCATTTTAACAGTGGGTACCGTAATTTCGAATCTTTGAAACCACTGTATCAAAAAAATACGGCCCGGCTCAGCTTGATGCTGAATGCCGAAATGCGCGCAATGGTCGCCGATCTAAATCGCGAGCTAAATAATAGCGATCATGTTCGTATTGAGTATTCTAATGCGTTAACAAAAATCGATCTCAGTCACTTGGAATTGCTTAATGCCGTGGATGCGTGGCATCCCTCGATCGAAGGACACAAGGTTTTGGCTCAAGCCGCGTTCAACGCGTTACGTCCAAGTCTCGTATTCCTAAGAATAGGTACGAAACCAATGATAAAACCCAGGCTGCAAGTCAGCAATTATCAAGCGCGTCAATAACCCTTCTGGCGCCTCACGTGCTGGAGACGGCACTCTCTGCATCGCGGATCGTACAGAACTGCTCTATTTGCGATTGAATCGAACTCTTGCAGGAACAAGTTGCGTGCAGACTTCTGACGATTGATCTGTGGCAACGTCGAATTGCTAGCCTTATCCTCAAAGTTCCAGTGTTCGAGTAGCACAAGGCGACTTTTTACCCCCCTGCACCACGATCATACAAGCTTGCAAAGTACAACAGGGAAAGAATGGGATCGTGTCTAAACTCTGAAAGCTTTGACTCACTCGCTCCCGCTTGTTTCATCCTCTCGGCTTAAACCCATCTATGTCGCTCGCATCCCTGCGGCTCCATTCGCCCGCGACGGCGGGTAAACTGAACAGGCCATTTGACATTTCACGCGCGGCTTGCGGTCTTCAGCTCTGCTGGTCAGAGGAGTGCGCTCGGCTCGAGAACTGCCGTGTGCGATGAGGACGCGGCCTGTCTCTGGTCGCGGACACCACTTTCAATGGCGGTGTCTTCTTTGGAAAAGAGAATCGAAAAGACTTGCAGACTGCGCGCCCGAAATGCGCCCGCGCAACTGAGCAGGTAAAATCGCCACATTCGCCGGAAGCGTTCGCCGTAGCCATCTGCAAAGCGGGGCCAGGCGCGGCGGAAGTTTTCCTCCCAGGCGAGCAGTGTCGGATCGTAATTCGGTCCGATGTTCTTGACGTCTTCAACAATGAAAACGCCTTCCGCAACGCGCGTCAGCTGGGCGAGGGAAGGAAGCATGGAATTTGGGAAAATGTAGCGCTTAATCCAGGGATCGGTGTGGACGCGCGAAACGTTTCCGCAGATTCCCTGGCAAAGAAACAACCCATCCTCGCCCAGCGAACGAGCAGCGGCTCGCATATAGGCGCGATAATTTTTGTACCCGACGTGCTCGACCATGCCCACGCTCACCATCCGGTCAAATCGCTCGGTGACTTCGCGGTAGTCGCGCAGCTGGATTTCCACGTCCAATCCGCGACACCAACGTTGGGCGCAATCGAATTGCTCCTGTGAGATTGTGATTCCGACTACCTGGCAACCGTAGCGGCGAGCGGCATGACGGGCCAATCCACCCCAGCCACAGCCGATGTCCAGCAGGCGAAGACCGGGTCGCAGACGCAGCCTCTCGCAAATCCAATCCAGCTTCCGCAGTTGCGCCGAGGCGAGATCGTCGCCCTCGGCGAAGAGCGCACAGGAATATTGCATATTCGGACCGAGCATTGCTT
>QHOV01000132.1 GCA_003218885.1 Verrucomicrobiota bacterium
CACGATCCCATGCCTGCACCTGCTCATAAAAACGCGCAATGCTCTCAAAGAACAGGTCGACCAGCTCGGGCTCCCCGGACGCTTCGATGCAGGTCACAGCCTTGAGGAGATTTTGTTGCTTCATCGCCTTCTTGACCTGCTCCCAGCAGATGTCTTTCTGCAGCCTCTGCAGGCTGGTTTTGGCCAATGCGGACTCCGGATCGATACGCAGGGCTCTTTTGAACAGCTTTTCCGCCGCCGCCGTGCTCATGCCGGCATTCCGCAGTTGGATGGCCTGAAGGCTCATCACGTAGGCAGCCGCCTGAAGAAATGTAGGCGTCGTGATGTGTTGGCACAGGGCCTCCATTGCTTCGGCCAGTCCTGCATAGGCTTTGGATTCCAAGTCAGACAGGGCAAACGCGGTCAGCTCGTCACGGTAGCGATCATAGTGTTTGAGCAACGGCAGTGCCTCCAGAAACCACCGCTTGGTCTGCGTTTCTCCCTGCGCCGCCTTACGCATCGCATAGCGGAAAAGCACCCGCTGACGGCTATAGGCGGAGACCTCATCCAGCGTGTTCGTCGGCAACAACGCCAGGGCTTGTTCCGCTTCGCCCTGCTCCATCAACATCAGGCTGGGACCGGCTTTGGAATAATAGGCACTGACTTCAAACAACGCCTCGCCCTGCTCGCTCATGGCGGCGCGCTGGGCGCTCAGGCATGTCGAGATCGCTTCCGACAGCCCGAACTTCTCGGCAAAGACGGGCGTACAGGGAAAGATGTCGAGTGCGCTATGATCCAACGGCAGCGAGGCCAGTGCATGGATGAGCCGCTTTTCGATCTGCCAATACGTCAGGGTGCGAGCCGGCAACCGGCTTTGCCTGTCGGCGCGCTGGAGCAGGGTTTCCATATCCTGCAAGAGGGTGTCGCGCACCGCGTGGAGATCGAGGCCTGCTTTCTCGACGTCGTAGATCGATAACTCTTGCAACAGGGGCTCATTGTAGATCGCCGTTAACCACAGGGTCATGGCCATTTCCAGGTGCTGCGAGTCGTGTGCACCCAGTTGGTAGTAGACCCGTGCGTACAGGCCCAGCAAAGGGAGCGACAACCGGTGCGGCAGGGGTAGCAGCAGCGCCTCGAGGTCGGCGTAGCATCCCTCCTGCCACAGCGCCTCGATGTACTTGTATTTGAAGTAAGGCTCGTAGTCCGCCAGGTGAGCGGTGTGGCCGGCATGGATCAGCTTCTGCACGCTGTGGTAAGCGACGGCATAACCCTGCGCCTCGGCCCCGGCGTCGAGTTCGCGACAGACATATGGCAGCAAGGTCTCGTAGTGCTGCCACAAGGTGGCGTCTGCGACCTCCTCAATGGCATTCCAGTGTGCAAGCGCTTTGACATATTGTCCCGTGCTGGCGCACGCATAACCCAGATGGTAACGCGCCGCATCGCTGCCTGACGGATGATTGGCGAACACATCAAGCGCTTGGTGGTAGCGTCCAGCCCGCACCAAAGAGATGCCCTGCTTAGCGATCAGTTCCGGGTTGTGGCTCACTTCTAACGCGTGATCGTACGCGGCGAGGACGGCGTCCAGATCTTGGCTGGCCTCGGCCCGCTCGATTTGACTCTCGACCTTGGCCAACCGCAGTTTTTCCTGCAGCCGGCTGATTTTCTGCACGAGCCAGTCTTCTTCCTGTAACGCAGCAGCTTGTTCGAAACGCTGCAAGGCCTCGTGGAATTTCCCCCGCTTTTCCGCGTGCCTGGCTTGCTTAATGATCTCCTTGCGCTTTTGCACCTCGACTGCATGCGCACAGAGCCGAATCTTTGCTTGCAATGCCTCATTCGGCTGGAGTTGCCAGGCTTGTTCAAAAGCCTTTTTGGCGAGCGGAAAATTGCCTCGTGCCAAAAAGCGCTCCCCCTGTTGATAGGCGTCCTGATAGGCGGTGTCTTGGCTCATATCTTGTGCTTACTCGGGTAAGGGAACCACCACGCGGGTTCCAGGTTGGAGTGGTGCATCCGCGTTGAGGGCTTGCAGCCTGGCCGCCTCATCTCCACGGCCGTAGAAGCGCGCAGCGATGCTCTGCCAGGTGTCTGCCACCTGGACCTGATAGCACAAAAACCGCTTGGCGTCTTTGGTGAAGACCACCCGTGCGACGATCGCTTCGGCGGCTTGCCGGTTCGGCGGCAGGCGGAGGTGGCCATAGTCCGGAGCAAAATA
>QHOV01000028.1 GCA_003218885.1 Verrucomicrobiota bacterium
AAGATCAGTAATTTCCGCCAAACTCAGGCGTTGGACCTAAAACTGTGCGAGCTGCGCGGGACTGATCTGCACGAACTCGCTCTCGTGCAAAACGACGCGCCTTGTCCCGCGAAGTAGCTGCCACCAATGCCGCGCAGAGCTGAGCACGATCCCGAGTACGAGCACGAGAAAGAAAACGGCAACCAGCGCATCGAATCGCCAGACACCTGCTTGCCGTGCCAGCTCAGCAGCCTTTGCTGGATCGGCCATTCCCGATGCCTCCCGCAAGAGTGATCGTGCGCCGCTTAAAAAACCAAGTCTCGGATCGGACGAAAAAACTTTGAGATAGCCGGCAGAGAAGGTGACGACGCACATGAAGCAAAGCGGCACGAGCGTCACGAAGAGGTATTTGCTGTTGTGCATTTTGATCAAAAGCGTCGTGCCGAGGCAAAGCGCGACTACTGAGAGCAATTGATTCGCCAATCCGAACAGTGGCCACAGTGAATTGATGCCGCCGAGAGGATCAATCACACCCTCGTACAAAAACCAGCCCCATGCCGCGACAAGTAACACGCTGGACAAAAAATTCGCGCTCCAGGAACGCGTATTGCCAAGCGGCCGCCAAAGATTGCCAAGGAAATCCTGGAGCAAAAATCGTCCTACGCGTGTTCCGGCATCAATCGTTGTAAGAATGAACAGAGCTTCGAACATGATCGCGAAGTGATACCACAGCGCCAGCGCAGTAGGCTTGGCCGAGACTTGGGAAAACATATTCGCCATGCCGACTGCGAAAGTCGGCGCGCCGCCTGCGCGATTAAACATGGTGGATTCCCCAAGATTCGCGGCGAGCTTTTGCATTTCTGCCTCGGTTACAGGAAAACCAGCGGCGGAAACTTTTGCGACAACTTCAGTGGGTGCGCCTTTTGTGTTGATCGCGAAGTAATCTCCCGGTTGCAACACGCATGCAGCGATCATCGCCATCAAAGCGACCATCATTTCGGTCACCATCGCGCCGTAGCCAATAGGACGTATTCGCGACTCAATTAACGAATGAAATCCTGAGACAGCGCCGCAGGCGATGGTGATGCAGACAAACGGGAACACTGGCCCCGCAAAGACAAGGCCGCTGCCGTCGATGAATTTTGTGATCGCCGGCATTTGCAGTGTGGGATTAATCAGCATCACGGCAGCCGCAAGCATGGCTACAGTACCGAGTTTCAAAAACGTGCTCAGATAATCTCGGGGCGTGAGCAACATCCAGACAGGCAGGACGGATGCGGCCAGTCCGTAGATCATGATTGCCCACGCCAGCCATCTCTGGTCGTGGCGGAACCACGCTTCAATCACAGGAAAGTGCGCGAGAAATTGTCCGCCCCACACGCCAAATGCCAGACCGAGCAATCCAAAAACTGTAACTGCGATGACGCTTACTTTTCCCGTGCGCAGCGCGATGCCCATGATCAGCGCCAGAGGAATGGTCGTCGCGATGGTGAAAACGCCCCAGGGACTTTGCGCAAGAGCTTGAACCACCACCAGCGCCAGAACGTCCGATTTCGTCCTTCACCATTTGACCGAGCGTTTTTCCACCACGCCGGATCGAGGCAAACAGAACAATCATATCGTGCACGCCTCCGCCGAGAGTTGCACCGATCAGAATCCAGAGAGTGCCAGGCAAGAACCCGAATTGTGCCGCAAGCACAGGCCCAACCAGAGGCCCGGGTCCGGCAATCGCGGCAAAATGGTGTCCGAAAACCATCCAGCGATTGGTCGGCACATAATCCTTATTGTCATTTTGCAGGATTGCCGGTGTAGCGCGCTCTTCATTCAACACGAGCACCTTTGTCGCCAGCCATTTGCTGTAAAAACGATAGCTGACGGACAACGCGCAAAAGCCAGCCAGAACAATCCAGAGCGCGCTAATCTGTTCGCCGCGGGAGAGCGCCAGGCGCGCCATCGCCCACACGCCCAGCGCGGAGAGGACAACCCAGAGCAGTTTCTTCCAAATGCTCATCTCGTTTAGGATAATCTCACATGCACACGGTGCTGTAGCCACGGCGTTGTGCGCCGTCCACTGCGCGTTGCTTTCAAACAAACTAAACGCTCCACAGGAGCATGACTACAACATCCAGAGTTTAGTTGAAATTGTTGCGCTGCGCCACAAGCTGTGATCTATCCTCCAGTGCGACGACTAAAGAAACTTCCTCATAAACTTAAAAAGCTTCTAAGCGGCGAAAGCTGGGCCAGCGCAAGAAGGCACACGCTTAGGCTCCTTCGGCCGAACCGTTTTCGTCTGGAGACGAAGCGAGTGGTCAAAACGATCGATCCCCAGGGTTTCGAGCAGATTCGCCAGCGCTATGCCGTTAAAGGCCCGACTGCGGACTGGCCCAAATTTCTTGATCTCGAACGATGGATCCGCATCAACATTCGCCGGGTCAGAGAGATCGAAATCGATCTAATGCGCACGAAGCGCATTCTCGATCTTGGCTGCGGTGCAGGATATTTCCTTTACATTGCTCAACTGCTCGGCCACGAAGGGATCGGGCTCGATCTAGATGAGCTCCCCATGTTTGGCGACCTTAGCCGCCTACTCGGCGTCCGTCGTGTGATCTGGCAAATTAAAGCGTTCGAGCCGCTGCCCGACCTAGGGAAATTCGATCTCATCACTGCGTTCCTGATCTGCTTCAATCGTCATAAACAGGCCAATGTCTGGGGCGTGCCTGAGTGGGAATTTTTTCTCGACGATCTGGCGAAACATCTAACACCGCGGGGTCGCGTCTGGCTCGAACTAAACCAGGAACACGATGGAACATTCTACACGCCCGAGCTAAAAGAATTTTTCCAAAAGCGCGGCGCAAAAATCGAGCGGCACAAAGTAATTTTTACCGCCGCCGGAGCGCGATCAACAAATGATTTGTTTTTCAATTTGTTCTCCGCTGTTCGCAATTCGTCCTCGATTTTTGCAATCTCCTTATCCAGCCGCTCTCGTTGTCGTGCCCTGTCCGCTGCGGCGATGGCTAGAAAAATCTCGCCGAGAGGTGTGACCGCCACAGGATTGCCAGCCGGGGCGTGATATTCGCGATCCAGCTTTACGTCTTCGGCATTTAACAGCCGTGTTAACGTCGGAAGCTCTCCGGAAATTAATTTCTCTTCGGTGCGTAAAATAAATCCTATCTTCTTGTTCGACGGCTGCTTGGATTCAGCACGCAGATTCCGGCCAGCCTGTACCGTTCGGTAAATGGCCGAGACAAGCTCGCGTTTAGCTGGAACATCGGTGACGTCGTCCAACGCAATCTTTTGCGGCGGGGCGGCAAATTGAATCGAACCCTTTCCAAAGCCTAGTAAGAACCACAGCTCTTCAGTAATGTGCGGCATAAAAGGATGAAGCAACCGGAAGATAGCCGAGAGCACAAAATCCATTGTCGCCAGCGTACATTTCTTCTTTGCCTCGTCCTCGCTGAAAATTTCCGTCTTGGCCGCTTCGACAAACCAATCGCAATAATCGCTCCAAACAAAATCATAAAGCCGCTGCGCGACTGCGTTGAATTGATAATCGCGATACGCCGCGTCGATCGCATCGATCGTCTCGTTTAATCGCGAAAGTACCTCGATCGCATAGATCGACAACTGCGTATTGTCGATCTTTGGCTCGGCGGAGTTCGGCCCATGCATTTGTCGCAAACGCGCGACATTCCAGAGCTTTGTGGCAAAATTGCGGCCTTCTTCGATTTGCTTTTCGTCGAACCGAATGTCCTGACCACTTGGCGCGATGCGCATCAGACCAAATCGCAAGCCGTCGGCGCCATATTTCTCAATCAACTCGAGAGGATCCGGCGAGTTGCCCAGCGACTTCGACATCTTTCGCCCGAGCTTGTCACGAATCAGGCCCGTGAAATAAACATGGCGAAACGGAATATTGTTTTCATTGCGATCGGATTTGCCCGGCTTGAACTCAAGCCCCGCGATAATCATGCGCGCTACCCAAAAGAAAATGATGTCCGGCGCGGTGACGAGCACGCTGGTTGGATAAAATTTCCTGCGCGTCTCTTCATCCATGGTTTGATAAGCCCATAGCCACGAGGAAAACCACGTATCGAGTGTATCGGGATCCTGGACCCAATTCTCCGGATCGGGCGGCGGCTCGACGCCGACGTAAGTCTCTGACTCCTGACCTCTGACTTCTGACTTCTGTTTGCGATACCAGGCCGGTATCCGATGTCCCCACCACACCTGCCGGCTGATGCACCAGTCGCGGATGTTCTCCAGCCACTGCGCGTAAACTTTTTCCCAATGCTTCGGGAAGAAACGGATGAGATGTTTCTTTACGACTGCGAGCGCTTCTTTCGTTTTCGGATAACGAAGGAACCATTGCTCGCTCAGTCGCGGCTCGATCGGAACGTCGCTGCGATCGCTGAAGCCGACCTCGCGCTTGGAATCGGTCTAGCCTATTCAACTCCGGTTCTGCCGGACAATTGATTCGCCCATCTGCATGCAGGACATCGACAATCGGCAGGTTATGACGCTGGCCGATTTCGAAATCGAGCGCGTCGTGCGCGGGCGTGACCTTCAAAACGCCAGTGCCGAACTCCGGATCGATTGCGTCGTCGGCCACGATGGGAATTTTTTCGCGAGCGAGCGGGCGCCATGCGTGTTTGCCCAGGAGACTGACGTATCGCTCGTCGTTTGGATGAAAAGCCATCGCCGTGTCGGCCATGATCGTTTCTGGCCGTGTGGTTGCGACTTCGAGAAAACGACCCGGTTCTTCGACGATCTCATAGCGAACGAAGTAGAGATTTCCTTTCTGCGGCTTGGAGACGACCTCCTCATCCGAGAGCGCGGTTTGCGCAGACGGATCCCAGTTGATCATCCGGCGACCGCGGTAGATCAGACCTTTGTTGTAAAGATCAACAAAAACTCTTCGGACTGCGCGCGCGTAATCCTCATCCAGGGTATAGCGCTGGCGCGACCAATCGCATGAACAACCCAGCCGCTTGAGCTGCTCGATGATGATCCCGCCGTGTTTCTCCTGCCATTCGAGAACGCGCCGTAAAAATTCTTCGCGGCCAAGATCGTGGCGCGTTTTGTTTTCAGTCCGCCGCAAATGTTTCTCGACCGCAGTTTGCGTCCCGATTCCAGCGTGATCTGTGCCCGGCAACCAAAGGACTTCAAAGCCCTGCATTCGCGCGTGACGTGCAAGAATATCCTGAATCGTATTGTTGAGCACGTGGCCGAGCGTTAACACACCGGTGATGTTGGGCGGCGGCATCACAATTGAGAACGGTGGCTTCGACGATCTCGGATCCGCAACGAAATCGCGATCATCGATCCATCGCTGATACCACTTCGGTTCAACCGAGTTCGGATCATACCTCTTGGGGAGTTCAGCCATCGGGATCAATCATCCAAGACGAGAGCCCGTTTGCAAATGGTCGATGCGCCTTGCGCAAATTCCGCCTCTCCCTTGCTGAAGGAGAGGAATGAGGTGAGGGATCGCTCAGATGACAGCAATCAACCCTCACCCTACCCTGTCCCTTGAGAAGGGAGACGCGACGACAGTTGCAGCCCATCGCAACCCCGATGAGTTTTCCAGCCACATGAGCAATTCGCACCCGATCGGCGTTTTCGATTCCGGCATCGGCGGCCTGACCGTAGTGAAGGCCCTACGAGACTTACTCCCAAATGAAGACATTTGTTATCTTGGCGACACAGCGCGTGTTCCTTACGGACCAAAAAGCCCGGAAACCGTGCAACGCTACGCAGTCGAATTAGCGGGAATGCTGATGCGGAAAAATGCGAAGGCGCTGGTTGTTGCGTGTAACACGGTTTCATCAATCGCGCTGCCGTTGTTAACAAGGGAATTTTCGGTGCCCGTGATCGGGGTGATCGAGCCGGGAGCGCGAGCTGCGTTGCAAGCGACACGCAACCGCCACATCGGCGTGATCGGAACCCAGGCGACGATTCGCAGCGGCGCGTACGAAAAGGCGTTGCGCGCAACCGACAATAATGTGCGCGTGAGCAGCCGCGCGTGCCCGTTGCTCGTCCCGCTCATCGAGGAAGGGTTACTCGACGACGACCTGACGGACCGAGTGATTGCGCGCTATCTCGAGCCCCTGCTTTCCGATGGGATCGATACGTTGGTGCTCGGCTGCACGCATTATCCTTTGCTCGCCGGAGCGATCACGCGAGGGCTCAAGCGCCAAATTATCCTTGTCGATTCCGCGCAAAATTGTGCGCGTGCAGTAGACGAAATGCTGGATCAACAATCACTTCGCGCGGCGCCACCAAACCGGGGTGAGCTACATGTCGCCCTCACGGACTCGGCCGATAATTTCCTCAATGTCGCCCGCGACGCCCTGCAGTTGAGTTTCGGTGAGATCGAGTTGCAACCTTTGCCGTAGAAGTTGGCAGGCTTTTAGCGACCAACTCGAACGAATGGTCGATCATTTTTCGCAGCTCGGCGTCGGGAATACCGGTATCAATCTCGACGGTGTTCCAGTGTTTCTTGTTCATGTGATACCCGGGTCTGATCTGTTCGTAACGGTCACGCAGGTCCAGGGCCAAATCAGGGTCGCATTTTAAATTCACGGTGGTCGGCACTTCGTCGAGAGCGGCTAATGCGAACATTTTACCGCCGACTTTGAACACGAGAACATTCGGCCCAAATGGCGTGTCCTCAGTTGCGCGCGGTTTGCTGAGGCAGTACTCGCGGAACTGCGCGAGATCCATCACTCAATTCGTTCGCGCAAGATCGCCGGCAGGTCTTGAATCGCGGCACGCTCCTGTTTCATCGAGTCACGGTCGCGCAACGTGACCGTATCGCGCAATGAAGCATCCTTCTCGCCGAGGGTTTCGAAATCGACCGTAACAGCGAACGGCGTGCCGATCTCGTCCTGACGCCGATAACGGCGGCCAATGGCACCACTTTCGTCGTAAAAGACAAACATGTGCGGCCGCAAAAGATCGACAATCCCTTTTGCTTTCGCGACCAGTTGCGGGTTGTTTTTCAGCAGCGGAAATATACCGCACTTAACGGGCGCCATTCGCGGATGAAAACGCAGCACGACGCGCGTTTCCATTTTGCCTTTTTCATCGGGCGCTTCGTCTTCCGAATACGCCTCACAGATTAGCGCCAGCACCGTGCGATCAACGCCGGCGCTCGGTTCCACAACATGCGGAACGAAGCGTTGCTTCGTTTCCTCATCAAAATATTCGAGCGATTTGGCACTGGCCTTCTGATGCTGTGACAAATCGTAATCGGTGCGATAAGCGACGCCTTCGAGTTCCTGGCGTCCAAACGGAAAACTGTATTCGATATCGTAAGTGCCTTTCGAATAGAAGGCGCGCTCATCATCCGGCACTGTCATGACGTGCAACTTGTCGCGCGGGATACCAATGTTCTCATAAAACTTCAGGCGTTCTTCCTTCCAATATTCGAGCAATTCCATTCCTTGCTCTGCGCGGCAAAAATATTCGAGCTCCATCTGTTCGAATTCTCGCGAGCGGAAGGTGAAATTGCGCGGATTAATTTCGTTGCGAAACGCTTTGCCGATCTGCGCGATCCCGAACGGCAATTTCTTGCGCGACACTTCCAGAACGTTTTTGAATTGAACAAAGATCGACTGCGCGGTCTCGGGCCGTAGATATGCGATGGAGCTTTCATCGGCCGTGGCACCGAGATGCGTTTCAAACATGAGATTGAACTGCCGCACTTCCGTAAGGTCTTTGCCGCCGCAATGTGGACACTGCTTCACCCCTTTCTTTTCAACGAGCTGGTCAGCGCGCAGGTGTGCTTTGCAAGTTCGACAATCGATCATCGGATCCGAAAATCCTTCGACATGTCCTGATGCCTTTAACACAGCAGGGTGCGTTAGAATCGATCCATCCATGCCGACGACGTCATCGCGTTCGTGCACGAGCACCTGCCACCAGTAATTCTTCACGTTGCGCTTGAGTTCGACGCCCAGTGGCCCGTAATCCCAAGCGCCGTTGAGGCCGCCGTAAATCTCGCTCGACTGAAAAATGAAACCGCGCCGCTTACATAAGCTGACGATTTTTTCCATGCGCGGAGGGTCGTGCTCGTCGCTCATCGGAAAATACCCGGGGATTTCGCAGATTTACGCAGATTTATCCAGAGAAACACTTTCAGGCGTTCGGTTTAATCTGTGTAGATCTGTGGATCAATTGCTTTCAGCTTTGCGTTTCGATGGTGATTTCGGTCTTCACCGAATTCGCGATGAAACATTGATCATGCGCAGCATGATTCATCTCCTCGATCTCTGCCGCCGTCGGTTGTTTCTCGCCGGAGAATTTCAGCTTCGGTCTCAATGTTACGCGAGTAATCGCCAATTTGCCCTCTGCATTCTTTTCCATGTGGCCCGTTGCTTCGTCGAGATACTCGTCGAGCACGAATTTCTTCTTTGCCGCGATGGCCAGGAACGTAAGCATTTGGCAGCTTGAGAGTGATGCTACAAACGCCTCCTCCGGATCGACAAGGTTTGGATTGCCCAGATAAGCGGGAGCGGCCGACGCTTGCATCTCGTGTCCGCCATCAAATTTCCAGGTGTGATCACGCGAATATTTCTGGTACTCGAACGGCTTGTCGCCGCGTTTCCAGGTGAGAGTAATTCTATGTACGGACATGGCTTTAGATAGAATGGGACGCCTTGCAGGGCAACCCCGAAGGCTTTCGGGCTGTCCTACAATTCCGGCGCTACGCTTGCGCTGATTCGGGCGCGCTTTATTTTGTCCGCTTCTGAAAACTCGCGCGATTAGCTCAGTGGTAGAGCGCTTGCTTCACACGCAAGAAGTCGCAGGTTCGAACCCTGCATCGCGCACCATTGTTAGGTTCACCTCGGCCACGTCCTTGTTGCCCGTGAAGCATTGGTGGTTGAAACGAGATCGCTATTAGAGCCTCGGAACGTTAAGAGCTTGCTCGGTCCCCGTACGGCAAGTACAACGCGGCTATTATGAAAATGTTTATCTCAATTGTTTGCTTTGCCATCATCTCTTGGGCGACCGCGCCCGCGCAAGATGGTGTGAAGGTCGCCCCGGAAAATTACAAGGTTCTGCTGGAAAACGCCCATGTACGCGTGGTGGAATTCACTCTCAAACCAGGGCAGAAAAGCCCGATGGTGTCGCGTCCAAATCGCGTTATCTATGCGATCACGCCTGCCATTGGCAAGCTCACCGGATCGGATGGAAAAACAATCGCTATGGACAGGAAGGCCGGCGAAGCGTGGTGGCGCGATGCCGAGTCACTTGCCGTTGAGAATACTGGGAAGGCGGAGATCCGCACCGTGATCGTCGAACTAAAGCAATAAGCCGCGTTCGACATCGCCTCTCAAACTTAAATCCGAGTCTTACCTGCGCGAAAGCTTGCGCGGTTTACCTATATCTTGCAAGCCGGGCAACCGCCCTATCTCGACAATTCTCGACAGAATTCCTTCGCCTGTGTGCGTGATGTTTCGCAGTGCAAAAAAATCGCTATGGTTGCAATAAGAATAATGACAACATGATAACGCAATTTCACGAATGAACGCGAAGTCGCCGATCATGTTTCGCACGCAAGAAGTCGCAGGTTCGAACCCTGCATCGCGCACCAGGTTCTATCTTTCACAGCATGGCAAATAAGTCCCCAAATTCTATGGTTCTCATTCAAGAAGTTCTCGAAATCGTACAAAAACGTAATCCCAACGAGCCTGAGTTTCTTCAGGCAGTGACCGAAGTGTTGGAATCGATCCGGCCGGTGATCCAGCGCAGCAAGAAGTCTCGAGACGCCAAAATTCTCGAACGTCTGGTCGAACCGGAGCGAATGATTCAGTTTCGGGTTCCCTGGATCGACGATAACGGCCAGATTCAGGTAAACCGCGGTTTTCGCGTTCAGATGAATAGCGCTCTTGGTCCGTACAAGGGCGGCTTGCGTTTTCATCCGACGGTCTGTGCCAGCATCATCAAGTTCCTTGCGTTCGAACAAGTTTTTAAAAATTCGCTAACGGGTCTGCCGATGGGCGGCGGCAAGGGCGGCTCCGACTTTGACCCAAAGGGGAAATCCGACAGAGAGGTCATGCGGTTCTGCCAATCGTTTATGACCGAGCTGTTCCGCCACGTTGGTCCGCATACCGACGTGCCTGCGGGCGATATCGGCGTAGGCGGGCGCGAAATCGGGTATCTCTTCGGCCAATACAAACGGCTCGCGAACGAATTCACCGGTGTGCTAACTGGAAAAGGGTTCAGCTGGGGCGGGTCGCTGATTCGCCCAGAGGCGACCGGTTATGGCGCAGTGTATTTTGCGCAGGAAATGCTCAAGACGCGCAATGAAGCTATTGAAGGCAAAATTTGCACGGTCTCAGGCGCCGGTAATGCGGCGCAATTTACAGTGGAGAAATTAATCCAGTGCGGCGCAAAGCCTGTGACCATGTCCGACTCCAGCGGCTTAATTTACGACAAGAACGGCATCGATGAAGAAAAGCTCGCCTGGGTCAAAAGTATCAAGAACGTGCGGCGCGGGCGCATCAGCGAATACGCCAAAAAATTCCGCGGCTCCAAATATCTGGCCGGGCAGCGGCCGTGGGGAATCAAGTGCGATTGCGCGTTCCCATGTGCGACGCAGAATGAGATCTCTGTTGAAGACGCACGGAAATTAGTCGAGAACGGTTGCTATTTGGTCTCCGAAGCGGCCAACATGCCGAGCGTACCAGCTGCTGTTGATCTTTTCCTGGAGAAAAAAATCCTTTTCGGTCCCGGCAAAGCGGCAAATGCTGGCGGAGTAGCCACGTCCGGACTTGAGATGAGCCAAAACTCCATGCGCCTGCCGTGGCCGCGCGAAGAAGTTGATTCCCGCTTGCGCCATATTATGTCCACGATCTTCAAAAACGCATGGGAAACTGCCGACGAGTACGGACAGCCTGGTAATCTCGTCGTCGGTGCGAATATCGCCGGCTTTGTGAAGGTCGCCGACGCAATGCTCGACCAAGGGGTCGTGTAATCGCTTCGCGGTGAGGCCCTTTTTTGACTCGCGCCAACACTGTTTCGATCAAGACAGGCGCGTGAAAGCTGTTCGTAATCCGTATAATGAGTGTTATGAAAACAAACCTTGTTGATTATGCGGAAGCACAAACAGTTTCCGCGGAGCGTGGGACAAAAGCTAAACTGAGCTGGCCACTATTCGTGTTGATTTTGATCTCCGCGGCGCTCGGTGCAGGCGGATGTGAAGGGACTTATACTGCTTATCCTGGGTACGGACCCTATTATGGTGGTCCAGGGCCGTACTACGCAGGCTATCCAGGCTCTGTTACGGTCGAGGTTGGCGACCGGGCGTATTATACTCGTGGGCCTGGTTATTACGTGGGCCGTGCCTATTACGTTTGGAGGCCTGGACATTGGTCGCGCCGTGGCCACGTTTGGATCCACGGCCATTACGTCGTGCGGTGATACTGATCGAGTAGTGTTTCGCGCAATCGATATTCAAACGATTGGCTGGGCCAGGCCCCAGCGTGCAAAGCGGAAACGCAGAGCCGTTCCTAGGCAGCCCAGTCCGTAGCGCACGCTTCTGCGGAAATTGATCGATGACGCTTCGGGCATGTACCGAGCTGGACACGTGACTTCACCGACGGCGCAGCCGAGAGCAATGATTTGCGCGAGGATCTGGTTGTCGAAAACAAAATCATTGGAGTTCGAGTCAAGTGGCAGCCGTTCCAACAATTCGCGCGAGAATGCGCGATAACCAGTGTGATACTCCGAGAGCTTTGCGCCGATGAGAAGATTCTCTACAAAAGTCAGGAACCGGTTTGACACGTATTTCCACCAGGGCATGCCACCGCGCAGTGCGCCCCCGCCAAGAATCCGCGAAGCGAGCACGCAGGGATAAAGGCCGCTTGCTACCAGGGCCGACATCGCCGGAATCAACTGCGGTGTGTACTGATAATCAGGATGAATCATAATGATGATGTCTGCGCCTGCGGCCAGCGCGAGTCGGTAACAAGTCTTTTGGTTCGCGCCGTAACCGCGATTCTCCGGATGCACCTCCACTTGCACGTTTGGCAGGGTGCGCGCAATCGCCACCGTCTCGTCGTGACTGGCGTCGTCTACCACGATGACGAGATCGACAATGCCATGCGCCATGACTTCATCGTAAGTCTGGCGCAATGTGCGCGCGGCGTTATACGCCGGCATCACTACCACAATTTTCTGGCCGTTTAGCATCGTCGTAGTCGAATATGCGTTGGATCGCCACGTTGCAACCTCGATGACCATTTTTTATGATCCATGCTGCCTCGAATATTCGAGCCCCGGCCACCCGGAACGACCGGAGCGCATAGCTGGCACAGTGCCATTGTTAAAGGACCGACACCCGGAGTGGGAATGGCAGCGGCCACGTGCGACGACGGACGATGAATTGTTGCGTGCGCATTCGCGTGAGCATATCGAACGCGTCGCAAAACGGCGCGAAGATTTCGATCTCGATACACCCTATTATCCGAGTATCGAGGCGTACGCGCGACAATCGGCCGGCGCCGCGATCGAGGCAGCACATATGGCGTTGCGTGGCGAAGCGGCGTTTAGCCTGATGCGACCACCCGGACATCATGCCACGCGAGATCGCGCCATGGGTTTCTGTTATTTTAACAACATTGCCATCGGTGCGCTCGATGCATTGGAAAACGGCGCTGAACGCGTTGCCATTTGGGATTTTGATGGACATCACGGCAACGGAACCGAGGCAATCGTGGCGCACAATTCGCGAATTCAATTCGCATCGGTCCATCAATATCCGGCGTATCCAGGAACCGGCGCGAAATCGTTCGCCAACGTCGATAATTATCCCATCGCTCCCTTCACGCCGCGAATTGACCATCTTAATATCGCAAAGCAGGCGCTGGAAAAACTGATCGCATTCAAACCCGACTTGCTTCTCGTTTCGGCAGGCTTCGATGCCTACGCGCGCGATCCGCTGTTGCAGATGACTCTCGAGCGCGACGACTTCGCCAAATTCGGTGAATGGTTAAACAAGATCGATAGTCCGGTGGCAGTTTTCCTCGAAGGCGGTTACAGCGATGAAGTTCCCGAATTGATCGATGCGTTTCTAACGGTCTGGCAGAGTTAGCGCCACAGATTTGTACAGATGAAACACAGATGAATTTCCGAGTGTGAGAATCTGTGTTAATCTGTGGCTTTAACTATTATCGCGCGCTTCAAATCTGCCGCCGCGTTTTCGATTTCGATGTAGCCGTATTGGTGGGCTCTGGCTTTCACCGCAAGCAGACCGCATCGATGAACGCTTTTAAAATCGCCGTAAGGGAATTTGTATCTTCGCTTCGTATTCTCGGGGTATCGTTCATCAATGCCGAGGTGCCATTTTGCATACTCACCGAATCCATGGAGACGGATAAATTCATTCTCTTGATCTGCCGAAGGCCGATCTCCGCTCCACGCGCCTTTGCGGTCCGCGATCACATGTCCGTCGTTAATGAGTCGCGCTGCGAACGCGAAGGCATCTTCGTTTAACTTGATGCTCCCGCGCGACTGGGCGAAAACACCGCTGATCGCGCAGAGAAGAACTCCAACTGCGATGGCACTGACAAACGCAAGTTTTCGCAGGATCGAGTTCATCAAATCGGCTGGAAATGTTTGCCTCAGACGCGGAAGTGGCAAACAGTATTCGCTCCAGCGGGCCGTAGCACAGCTTGGTAGTGCACTTGAATGGGGTTCAAGGGGTCGCGGGTTCAAATCCCGCCGGCCCGATGTTTAACTGTAGCGGCGCTCTCTGAGCGTCGCTCGTTGTTGCTGGTCAAGGCCGCCGATACAAAATCATGCTCAGCGCGGGAATTGTTGGATTGCCGAATGTCGGGAAATCGACGCTTTTCAACGCCGTCACTCGCACGCACAAGGCGCCGGCGGAGAATTATCCCTTCTGCACGATCGATCCGAACGTCGGAGTCGTCACGGTGCCCGATCTGCGGCTGGAAAAAATCGCAGAGATTTCGCACTCAAAAAAAATCACGCCAACCGCGATCGAGTTCGTCGATATCGCCGGCCTGGTCAAAGGAGCAAGCGCTGGCGAAGGCTTGGGAAACCAGTTTCTCCATCACATTCGCGAAGTGGACGCGATCGTGCAGGTCGTGCGCTGTTTCGAAAATCCGGACGTTCATCACGTCAGCGCCACGATTGATCCGGTTCGAGACATCGAAGTGGTTAATACAGAGCTCGTGCTCGCGGACTTGGCGTCTTTGCAGAGACGGCATGACCGACTACACAAGCAGCTGCATGCCGGTGACAAAACGGCAAAGATCGAAAACGCAATCATCGAAAAACTCTCCGGGCATCTCGACGTCGGGAAGCCGGCGATCACTGCAGAATTGACCTCGGAAGAAAAGGCAATCGCGCGCGGATTTTTTTTACTCACATCAAAGCCAACCATTTTCGCGTGCAACGTGGCGGAATCCGATTTAGCGGCGATTTCGACCGGCGATCAAGAAAGTGCTGCCGCACGACACCTCGAGCTTGTCCAAGATTACGCGCGTCATCACTTTGCAACGGAAGCGATCGTGATTAGCGCACAGATCGAGAGCGAACTCGTCGATCTCAGCGAGCAGGAGGCGCTGGAATATTTACGAAACCTTGGCGTGGACGACAGCGGTGTGCATGCGCTCATTCGCGCAGCCTATCATCTGCTCGGTTTGCGCACGTTTTTTACCACGGGCGAAAAGGAGACGCGGGCGTGGACAATTCATGAGGGTGAGAAAGCGCCCACGGCCGCAGGAGCCGTTCACTCGGATTTCGAGCGCGGTTTTATCTCGGCGGAAACAATTCACTACGAAGACTTGGCCGCGCTCGGTTCTTTCGCGAAAGCTCGCGAAGCAGGCAAAGTACGGCTGGAAGGAAAAGATTACGTGGTGCGCGACGGCGACGTCATTTTCTTTCGATTTAATGTGTGAGCGGTAGGGCGCGCTCTCCGAGCGTGCCGGACGGGCCGGTGGCCCGTCCCTACCATGAGTCCCATCTACTGCGCGTCGTATAAAATCCGGCCGCAATTTTCACAGCTCACGATTTCTTTGCCAGCTTTGACTTGCGATGCGGTCGCAGTCGTCACCTTCATGTGGCACCCGGTGCAAACGCCATGCTCTATCGCCACAATCGCCGCGTCACCTTTGCTGTTGAAAAGGCGTTCGAATTGGCTCAGCAAATCGCCATCGACTTTGTCAGCAAGTGCGTCCCACTCCTTAGCCAGTTCTTCTTGCTGGCTCTCGAGCGTTTTTGATTTCGTTTCGAGATCGCTCAACTGCCGTGAAATTGATTCCTTCGTTGCCCGGGCCGCTTTCTCCGCCGCTTCAAGTTCGGCTTTGAGCTTGTCGGCCGCGAGCATCACCTCCAGTTCTTCATCCTCGAGCCGTCGGATTTCATTTTCGTACCGCTCAATTTCGTGACCGATCGCCTGAAACTCATCATTCTTGCGGGTCTGATACTGCTGGGTCTTAAGACGTGATATCGTTTCGGTCCGCGTGCCTACATCCAGCTCCAATTTCTTGCGACCCATTTCAAGCTGCCGCCCTTTCTGCTTGAGCGCCTCAACTCCTGCTGCACTTGCGGCCAGTTGGGATTCGAGATGATTGCGTTGCAACGGCAGTGTTTTGATCTCAGTCTGAATCTGTCTGATCTTTTGTTGTCGATCTTGAAGAACGAGCAGTTGTTCCAATTCAGGATGCACGCGCGCTCCAACGTATTGATTCGGTGGAGCGGCGTCAATCACTGCCCGGCGGAGCCAACTGATTGAACGCATCGAGGACTTGCTCGGGCCGCGCGCGCACGGCGATGTTCTCCGTAAGATTGACCCAGCGAACCATTCCGTTCGAATCAATAAGAAATTCGGCAGGCCGGGCAATGTCCGCGCCTTTCGGCCCCGCGCCGGGATGCAATACATCGTAACGGCGAATGACTTCGGCGTTGGGATCGGAAAGCAGCGGGAAAGTGTAGCCGGCTTTTTGCGATTGCCGCCGATTAATCTCAGGCGGATCGATGCTGATGCCGACTATGCGGATCCCGCGCGCATCGAAATCCGAAAGCCGTTGCTGAAAACTCCGCAACTCGGAGTTGCAGAGCGTTCACCAGAAGCCGCGATAAAAAATCAGCGCGACAGCTTTTGAGCCGGAAAGCAAATCCGCGAGGGCGACTGATCTTCCATTTGGATCGACCAACGTGAATTCCGGCGCCTTTTCCCCAACGCGCGTCGCCTGAGATGAGAGCGGAACCTGGCGGAGGACGTAAAAGATTTCGTAACTGAAAAATCCGAAAAGAAACAGCGCGATCGCAGTAAAGATTGAGCCGAAGATTTTGCCGCGATAAAGTTGCGGCCGGCCAAAAGCGCGAAAGAGGCCGACGATCAACAACACAGCGCCAATTCCAAAGAGTAATAGATTTGCCCATGGAAAATCGCGGGTGATTGGAAACTGCGCGAAGAAGTCGTAAGAAAACAATCCGCCGACGGCGACGACAAAACCAACCCAGATCGGCCGATTCCATTTTCGTTTCATGTCCCACGACCGCAAGCGGCGCAGCTTTGCCGGAGAAAACGACGATTGCTGAAAGGACAACGCCAATAATACCCTCGCCGACGATTAATCCCGATGCGAGCAACACCCCGAGCTGTTTAGTCGCTTCGGGCTTTGGGGTGCGGTTGGCGCGCTGATCGAAAAACCATCCAACAATCGCACCGACCACGATCATCAGTGTGCTTTGCGTTGGCAAATAAATCCCGAGGCCGACGGCGAGCGGTGGAACGCGCATGTGGTGTGTCGTGCGCGCGAGGATCTCATCCAGTAAAATGATGCCGACGCCGATTAATGCGCCGGTTTGGATGAGACTCCAGTCGATATCAGCGGCGATGACGCCTTTCGCGAGCGAAGAAATCAAGCCCGCTTGCGGCGCCGGTAACGGATTGGGACGTGCTTCCGCACCGGGCGCACCCACGAACCCATACGCGTGATTCACTAAATCGAGCACCGGAGGAATCACGAATGCGCCCGCGACGACACCGATAGCCAGCGCGACCTGCTGCTTCCAAGGCGTGGCATCGACGAG
>QHOV01000121.1 GCA_003218885.1 Verrucomicrobiota bacterium
GGCGAGGGCCCCGCTCACAAGGATGACCGGCAGCCATGTCAGATTGACGAACGCAATCCTTGCACCGAAAACCCCACCACGTTTTTCTGGCGGCGTGTACTCCTGCAGGATCGTCACGTTCGGAACGTAAAAGAGAACATTCGCAAGCCCGAGCAGGGCGAAGAGGAAAATCACTGGCTCGATTCTTGGCGTTAGCGCTATCAGAACGATTGCAAGGCCTGATGCGCCGAATCCGACTATGACAAGACGTCCCTTTCCGAAGCCCGCTGTGTAGCGCGGCAAGAGAACGCTGCCAAGCACAGCGCCGAATGCAATCGCACCTTCTGCGGCCCCGTAGAGCACTGCGCCGCTGACCGGATCGTTATTCGCGAAACGTCGAACCATGAACGCGGGAGTTAGCCCATTCACAACCGGATTCGACAGTTGTGCGATTGAAGAAAACACCGTATTAGCCCAGAGCGTCGCTGATCGCTTGAGGAATCGCAGTCCATCCACCGCATCGGTCAGAACGCGCGACCAGACCGCACGGCGGCTGGACGAAGGAACGGAGACGTTGAGGATGAGAAGCGATGACACGCCAAAGGTAAGCGCGTCGACGTAGAAGGCGGCTTCACCGAGGGTCGCGACAAGAACCCCGCCGGCCAATGCGCCGCCGATCTCGACAGCTCGATCAGACGCGTAAACGAGAGAATTCGCAGCTGCCAAGCGCTCTTCGGGAACAAGAGCGGGCACGATGGCGACGCGAGCCGGGCCGAATATCGCACCACATATGCCACTGAGGAAAACGAGAATGAATACGAGTAGCAGGGGCGTGCCGGTCAGCAAGAGCAACGGTACTGCGGCAATTAACACTGCCCGGGCCAGGTCACTGAAAAACATTGCATTGCGGTGGCCGACGATGTCCGCAACAGCGCCAGCGACCAGACTAAAGAGCGCGGTTGGGACCGTCGTAATCAGTACCGCAAGTGCTGTCAGTAGAGCAGACTGCGTCATGCGATACGTGACAAAGGCCAGCGCGATGACTGTGATCGGATCTCCGAAACGGCTGATTACTTGGGCAAGCCAAAAGAGTGCGAAGTTAACTGAGCGCACTTCTCGTCGTGCGACAGCAACCTCGCTACTAACCTGGACCAGTAGGAAAGGGATCAGAAAGCCTCCGACCGCCACCAAGAAGTCGCCGACGCTATAGACGGACCGGATTAGCGCGACTGGGATGACATCTCCGAGAAATCGGAGCCTTGTGTCGGACGTCAACACAACGTGAAGGCTGTCAGTCGGTGTTGTGGCGCCTACGGCCGCGACAAGACCTGCGTCATACGGCATTCCGGAATTCAGCACCACGACGGCGATATTCATCGCCGTGCCGACAGCGATCAGCACTGCACCCGGGAGCCGCCAATTAGCCGCAGCGACGGTCGTAATGCCAATCAGAGAGATCACATAGAGCTCGAGAGGAGCCCTGGGCAGGAGCGCCCCAATCTCTCGGAGCGCGAAGCTGAGCACCAGCAAAGGCCACAAACGAAGGGAGAGATCGCCTAGGCGATGCCAGTTTCCTCCAAAAGCGACGCCCGCCGCGATCCCTGCAACGATCCCACTAACTAGCATGAGCGTCGCGAACAACGGGTTCGCGCGCGAGACGATGGCGAAGCTCGGCGAGTGTTTCGTAGTTGATCGGCGGCAAATCGCTTATCTCAAATGCATCCGCACCCTTCTTCTCGACAATCCGCTGGAGACAGCGAACGATTGTGGGGTCGAACTGAAGCCCTTTGAACCGATTAAGTTGATCCATTGCCCGATCGTGCCCAATCGATTTTCGGTAGATGCGGTCTGACGTCATCGCCTCGTAAGCGTCGGCGACGATGATGATTCGGGATCCCAATGGGATTTCTTCGCCTTTGAGTCCCTCCGGATAGCCAGAGCCATCGTAATTCTCGTGGTGATGAAGAATTGTCTGGACGAGCGGACGTAAAGCTGCAGAGGGTTCCAAGATCGAGGCTCCGTAGATAGGATGCCGGCGCATCAACTCCTGCTCTTCGCTGTCGAGCCTCTGCGGTTTCATCAGTATGCGGTCCTCAACGCCAATCTTCCCTATGTCATGCAGAAGACCCGCTAACTCGATCTGCTCAATTTGCCTTTCAGACAGTCCTAGCTCTCGAGCGATCGCCCCAGCAATTCGAGAAACACGATCAGCATGGCCCCTCGTGAATCCGTCCTTCGCATCGATTGCCTGCGAAAGGGCGCTGACAGTCCCGAAAAAGAGCTCGCGCGTTTCCGCGTATTTGCTAAACGAAAATCTGGCCAAGTAGAGGGGCACCAAGAAGAGAAATGCAGCCCAGAGCCCGACTTTGCCACCAATCTCGGCCATCAGCCAGCCTAGAGGAACCAGTGCCACTAAGCCCGAAAGTACGTTGCTGACGCTTATGGACCAGACCCGCGAGAGTGGCGTTCCTGTGCGAAGGCTCGCAAGGCTCACGCCAAGGATGAGGTTCACAAAACTGAACGCGATGCCCGCGATTGCTATTTGCGAGATAGTCCCGAGCGGATCACCTGGGCGAACCGAGGTCTGTGTCAGTTGAAGCGCCACGTAAGCCGCGAATGCCGACAGAACATAGTCAAAGCGGTTGTAGAGCGTTCCCCACAACGGCAACTCCCGACGAAGATCGCGCAACTCGAGTGTTCCAACAAACGCGATCCAACAGACGGCGAAAGGATTCGCAAGTCCAGAGTCGAACACGGCAGCTATCAGCGGCGCGGTTGTCGTATGTGCGACAACTCCACCCGGGAGGCGGACGGGCAGCGCTGCGAGAGCGAGGGTTATTGCTGTCCAGAAGAAAATTCGCCCGAGGTCGATTCCTTGGGGTGCCGGTACGGAGACCGCAAAAAGAACACAGGAACCGGCACCAAGCACCGAGTAGACGAGTAGAGCTAGCCGCCCGACCGGGGCCCAGCGTGCTGGCACGGCGCGAAGAATAAGGGCGGCTACGAGAGCGAAGGGTTTACGACCGGGAACGAAAAAGAGAGCCTTCGGGGGCTCTCTTTCCGTGCGCGATATCCGCCTCTAAATGACAAGCGTCATAGGTAGGGAGAGTTAAATGCCTGAGACTCCGGCGCCCCCACCAAGCACGAGCGCTGCGAGAGCTGCAATGGCCGCAACGATTCGCCGCATGTGCAATCGTCCTCCCTTCGCTCGGGTCTGTGAGTGCAATCGACTGGCTTGGTCGACCTCTTAAGGGCGAACAGGCACAGATACCAGCGCGAAACCAACGCTGTTCGGAGAACGAACAGGATTTCGCAACGTCATCCGGACGCCCGGCTCGTTGCCGACCAACGGGTTGGACTGGAGTAGTTCCGGCTAAAAAGCGTCGAGGGCGCCAGCAACTGGCGAAGCTTTCACTCGCGGGGTCGCCCTAGCTC
>QHOV01000029.1 GCA_003218885.1 Verrucomicrobiota bacterium
GCAGGAGCGCTCTTGTCATGCTTGTCATGCCGAGCGAAGTCGAGACATCCCGTGGAGTTACCCGTCGGTTGTGCTCCGGGATTCCTCGACTTCGCTCGGAATGACGTTGATGTTATGCCTTCCAGCGAAAGAAAAAACGCAATCGCACGACTGGTCGCTCTCGCCACCATCCTCATTGCGCTTTTCCTATCGATGAAATTTCTACCGGTTCGAGAATGGCTGACCGATTTTAATACCTGGGTCGGCCAAATGGGTATAGTCGGCATTTGCATTTTCATCGCCGTTTATGCTGTCGCCACAGTGTTGCTTGCGCCCGGCTCGATCCTGACCATAGGCGCTGGATTTGCGTTCGGATTATGGAAAGGCTTTCTCGCTGTTTCCGTCGGCGCAACACTTGGCGCGTCCTTAGCGTTTCTCGTCGCGCGCTTCATTGCGCGAGACAAGATCGCGGCGATCGCGCAGCGTAACGAAAAGTTTCGCAAGATCGATAATGCGATCGGCAAACAAGGCGCGAAGCTGATTTTTCTACTCCGGCTTAGCTCGCTAATCCCGTTCAATTTCAGCAATTATTTTTACGGCCTGACGGCGGTAAAATTCTGGCCATATGTATTTGCCAGCTGGATCGGGATGATCCCGGGCACGTTTCTTTACGTTTACATCGGTGTGGCCGGCAAGGCCGCTATTATCACGGCTGCGGGCGGCGAAGGTGTAAAGCATGGCTGGCAATACTGGACGTTCCTTGGCATCGGTCTCGCGGCTACGGTTGTCGTGACGATCTGGGTAACCAAGATCGCGCGCGATGCACTGCGGAAGACCGAACTAACGTAGAATTGAAAGCTTTTCAGGAATAAAACGCTCTGTTAAAGCTTCGGATTAAGATGATGGAACTCCAGAGTAAAGAAACTATCGTTCGGCAACGTTACGCGGCGGGAGCAAAAGAGTGCGCGGAGAAACTTTGTTGTCCGGTTAATTATGAACCGGCGTATCTCAGCGTCATTCCACAGGAAGTGATCGAGCGCGACTACGGCTGTGGCGATCCGTCGCGTTATCTGCGCGAAGGCGAAACGGTTCTCGATCTGGGCAGCGGCACCGGAAAAATCTGTTTTATCGCTGCGCAGATCGTTGGACCAAACGGCAAAGTGATCGGCGTCGATATGACGGACGAAATGCTGGAGGTGGCGCGCCGCAACGCGCCAATCATTGCGCAACGCATCGGTTACGCGAATGTGGAATTTCGTAAGGGGCGCATCCAGGATCTGGCGCTCGATCTGGAATTGCTGGATCGAAAATTAAAAGACAGCCCGATTACCGACGCAGCTTCGTTTCTCGCGGCAGACGAACTGGCCGGAGAATTGCGCATGAAGCGTCCGCTCATCGCCAGCGATGCTATCGACGTGGTCGTTTCCAGTTGCGTCCTCAATTTGGTCGAGCCGAAATCAAAACCGCAGCTCTTCGACGAAATTTTTCGCGTTCTAAAGAAAGGCGGGCGGGCAGTGATCTCGGACATTGTGAGCGATGAAGAAGTGCCGGAAGAAATGCAAAACGATCCGGAGCTGTGGAGCGGTTGCATTTCCGGCGCGCTGACCGAAGAAGGTTTTCTTCAAGCATTCGAACACGCCGGATTTTACGGAATCCAAATTTTGAAACGAGACGCGCGGCCTGGGCGCACAGTGCAAGGGATCGAGTTTCGCTCCGTTACCATCGAAGCCTTCAAAGGAAAGCAGGGCGACTGTTTCGAGCGAAACCAGGCCGTGACCTATCGCGGCCCGTTCAAGGAAGTGCTCGACGACGACAATCATCGGATGCAACGGGGCAAGCGCTACGCGGTCTGCGACAAGACCTACAATCTCTACAAGAAAGCGCCGTATCGCGAGTTCTTCGAGTTCGTCGATCCGCTTGTCAACGTACCGCTGGCCGAAGCCAAGCCGTTTGATTGTTCGCGCACTTCGCTACGGCATCCCAAGGAAACGAAAGGCTTGGATTACAGCGCGACCACGGAAGCAAATAGTAAATGCTGCGATGGCGGCACTTGCTGCTGATTAGCATGAACCGTTTTGGGCAGAAACTGACGGAGCAGTCGATCTGGTTGCGCCACGCGCACACGGAAATTCTTCAGGTTAACGTGGGCAAGCTTTGCAATCTCACTTGCGTGCATTGCCATGTGAACGCCGGGCCAAAGCGCGAGGAGATTATGACGTGCGAGACGATCGATCGGATCATTGATTGGCTGAGGAGAACTGAAATTCCGACTGTCGATCTAACCGGCGGGGCGCCGGAAATGATTCCCGATTTTCGCTACTTCATCGAGCAGGTGAAATCGTTGCAACCGCACCGGCACATCATCGACCGCTGCAACCTCACGATTTTGCTCGAGCGCGGTTACGACGACCTCGCCCCGTTGCTTGCAGCGAATAAGGTGGAGATTATTGCATCGATGCCGTGCTACTCACCGGGAAACGTAAACGCGCAACGGGGCGAAGGCGTTTTTGAAAACAGCATCGCTGCTCTGCAACTGCTCAACTCGTTAGGTTACGGAATCGATCCGGACCTGTCGTTGCATCTTGTTTACAATCCAGTCGGCGCATTTTTACCGCCGTCGCAGACTGAGCTTGAAGGCGATTACAAACGCGAACTCAAGAAACATTTCGGAATTGTGTTTAACAACCTCTACACGCTTACGAATCTGCCGATCGGCCGGTTCGCGAGTTACCTACGGCACAACAGTAAATTGGATGAATACATGGAGCTGCTGATTCAGGCGTTCAACCCCGCGACTATAGATGGTTTGATGTGCCGTAACACCATCAGCGTGGGCTGGCGCGGAGAAGTTTACGATTGTGATTTTAATCAGCAGCTTGGAATGCAATGGAACAATGGCGCACCGATTTTTCTGTGGGACGTCGATCCGGAAAAAATCGGAAATCGCCAAATCATGACCGGCGATCATTGCTTCGGTTGCACTGCTGGCGCAGGTTCCAGCTGCGGCGGCGCAATTGTGTGACTCGCAACACAGGCATCCTGGCCCGCTAATCTTCTTTAGTTAGCGCGGCTGAGAATCACTCCCAATGATCTGCGGCTTTATTACGTACGCGTAGAACACGCGCCGCCCAACTGGATTGCGCACTTCCTCTTCCATCCCACCCGGATAACGCTCACGAATGATCTCTCGGTACTGCTCACTTCCTGGGAAGAACAGAAACGCCAGCCCCTTCGCCGTCACGTGATCGAGTGAGAGCTGTCCCAGTGGATCGCGTATCGTGATGTATTCCTGTCCTGACACAAGGTACCGTGTTGTCTCGGGATCATAAGGATACGGCGACTGACCTACGACTACTACTCTGTAAGCTGGCCCAAGCGTCGCCATGTAGCGGCTTTGCGTGGTCTGCACCTCGTACAGTCTCTGCGCAGCTCTGTAACGCTCGTTCCGCAAACTCTCCGGGTCCGCGTAATACCTGTAAAAATAGAAGTTAGTATTGGCGTATGCCATTGTCAGCAGCCCGACGACCACGACCGAGATCGTTATCCATCTCTCTCTTCCGCGCAGGCAAACGCCCGCAGATTCCACCCATGCTCCAACCGGCACCGCAACTGCCACGTACAAGGCTGGGAAAGCCGGCGTCCAATGCGCGAGCATCGGCGGCGAGCTATTTGGGTAGAGTATCAGCGTGCCTCCGACGAAGAGTACCGCCAGCCCAGACAGCAAAACGAGAAACGCCGCCGGGTGCCGCCATCGCCAAGCCAACAGCGCCACTCCCAGCACAAGCAGCGCGGCCTCCGCCGCCAGCAGCAGCGGAGCGTAATACATGATGTCCTGTGCACTGTGAGTGCTAATGCCTAGCAGATTCTCGGACATGATCGGCCGAAGCGTGCTCCACATCTGTTGTATGTCGTGCCAGCTCGCGGGTATTCGATTCCAAGTCATTAGACCTGCGCCCCGTCCGTAGTACAAGCCGGGATGTGTCACGAAGTAACTCAGCAGCGGCCCGAAGCCAATCAGGTATCCCAAAATCAGCCATCCGATGTCTCCGAGGTATCGTCGTGCGGCGGACCAATGAACCACTAAGAGATAAACGACGAACGCGATCAGAATAAACGAAAGGAGGCGTGTGCCGTAGTAAAAATGTTCGCTTACACCTGCGGCGAGCCCGGCCAGCGTCCAGTCTGTGGGCCTGCGGCGGCGCAGCCCCCGCATGATAAAGAAAAAACATACCGCCCAGAAGAAGGGCGTCGTAATATTGTTTAGCGCCATGCGACTGTAGTGCACATTCGCAGCGCTGAACGCCATAATGCTCGCCCCTGCGATGGCCGCAATTCTTCCCCACACACCGCGCACGAACCCGTAGAACGGGAGCACCGTCGCCGCGCCGAACAATGCCGCAGGTAGCCTGACCGCCGTCAATCCTATTCCGCCAAGCTTGAGCGCGCCTGCCACAATGGCAAACCATAGCGCCGGAAGCTCAATGTCACTCCACAATGTGCTGAACAGGCAAGGCGCAGGGCCGGCACCGTTAATATAGGCTCGCTCGGCTACCAAGCCGGTCATGATTTCGTCAGGGTAAATATTGAACGGCACATCTCTCAAGTCCCATACCCGCAGTGCCAGCGCCAGGATTGCAATTGACGCAACCACAGCCAACTCCCACCATGTCCACGCGGGCGGACCATCGGCTTCGCCATCGTTCTGCGGCGAGCGGGCAACAGAGCGAAATGCGGCCGCAGCTATTACTACGGCGATCCCCGCCAGCCACAGCCAGCCCGCCGCACCAAACGTCTCGTTAGGTGCAGCCAGAAACGCCAGATGGGCCAATGCCGATAAGAACGCCGTGCCAGCCAGTGTTGCCAGAGCACACCGCCTTCTCCAAACTTGCAGTTGCGTTTCAGCGAGGCTGGTACCCCAATCTGCCGGAAGAGAGTGTGACCAGCGGCTGTCGCTCCAAGCCAGCACGGCCAACACACCCGCCCCTACGAGCAAGAGCACAGCCCAGAGTCGCAAAGGCTCGCGGCGCAGCAGTTCCGTGCCCAACAGCGACAGTGCAAATGCTACCGGCCCCAGCCATACACCGCGAGCCGACCACCGCCACAACAAACTTCTCGCTAGAGCAGTGTCACGCATACGTGTTAGCAGTAGCATCCGCCGAAGCGGGTGAAAGGCTTCTTACGCTTTCGATGCGACGACAACGTGTGCCGCCATCGGTATGACGAACTCGTTTCCGCTGGCATATCGCCTGACCCCTTCCTCAACTGCAATGCGAATCGCGTCTAATCTTTCTGGCGATTGGCGCGCCAGGAGGCCGGCCGTACGAACGCCTGCATCGCGTTCAGCTTGGAAAAAATAAGATGCAGTTGGAAGATGCCATTCCACTGTGCGCGTTTCATAATTCATCGAGTCGCCATCAAAACCGGCTTGTTCTAATACTTTGCGGCACTCTTCTCTCTCGCCGTACAAATAACGTGGCGGGCCTTCGGGCAAACCGACATCCAAGTCGCCGTGCGCTTCAACCGCGTCATTGACAATTTTAGCGCCGGGATTCTTCTCCGGCCCAGCCCAGACGGTGAAACCAAACCGCCCGCCCGGGTTCAAAACGCGGCATGCTTCCGCACACGCCTTGTCAGGATGTGAAACATGCAGCAAACCGAAATTGATCAAAACACGATCGAAACTGGCGTCTTCAAATCGCAGATTCTGAGCATCGCCTTTGGCGAACGAAATATCAGGGAACATCGTTTTTGCGATCGCGATCATTTTCTCAGAAAAATCGATCCCTTTGGAAATAGCGCCTGCCTTCCTGACCGCATCGGACACATACCCAGGACCGCATGCGATATCCAACACGGACATGTCGGCTCTGACTTCGGCAGCACCTACTAAATATGGAATAAACTGCCGAGTGAGTGGCGACCAAACCGAATCATATTTGTCGGCCACGCGTTCCCAGCCTTCGTGCTCGAATCTGTGAAAAGTATCCTCTATTATGATATAAAGCTTACAGGGAAATCTTTGACAGAGCGATAAGGATCAACTGAATTCTTCGAAGGCACGGGATGACGGCGGACGAGCGATCAGTGTTACAACAGCTGGATAGGATTGTGCGATCAAAACAGGTCCGAGCTCAGATTTTGCCCATAGTGGAACGTGTCCGTGCGGAGCTCGCTCGAAAACAGGACGCGTTGATGGCATGGGAGCCAATCGCGCTGACATTGTTTGGTGACGCATTGCCAGCGGCGATCCGTTCCGGTTGGGTGTTCATCTTACGTGCCGGCGCGAACACTGGAGCAGAGCGACATCCAAACAGCCACCAACGAATGATGTCGTTCGAAGGAACAGGAAATATGCAAACCGCCGCGGAATCAGCGAGCGGAAGTGCGCGTGCGCCCTCGGATATTGTATGGCAGTCGCATGTTTTGGTGAGCGACACCGAGGCCTCGTTGGAGCAGCGTTGGATTTCAATTCCACAAAACGTCTGGCATCGGCCAGTGATAGCGAAAGGTTCTGACTGGGTCGTTGTTTCTTTTCACACTGTACCGGCTAAACAATTGATTGAGGAGCGACCCCCCGACAACGCCGCAGGTGCAATGAAACGGATGCTGTATTTGGCGCCCGATTGAAACGGCTGACGGCGCTTAGATGTGCCGCTGTTCACTACTCGGGGGCGACCTCGCACAGCGAAGCGGCTACAGCTACTCGAGTGGAAATTCGATCGATTCTTCTTCCTGACGCGGAACCAGTTTATTTCGCTCGATGATTCGCGCGCACGTGTTCCAGCGCAGGATCGCATCGTCGTGACCTGGTGGACAAAGCGGTTCGGCTCTTTCGAACCAGCTCATGGCCTCACGCAAAAGATCATACGCCTGAAACCGGCAGCCCGGCGTGTGCTGCCGCAGTTTCATCTTCGCGCGCCGCTCAGCCACGATTCCGGAATAATATGCGCGGTCATAATCTGAATTGAGCCGCGCCGACAGCTCCTTTGTTTGCGAATCACTGACTCCATAGCCTTTCTCAAAACGATCGGTCAACGCGAGCAACAGCATGATGATCGCCTGTTGGTTTTCCGGATCGACATGGAGAATGTCGAGGCAAATGCTCTCGGCCTCGCCCGGTTCGTTCAGTAGCCGGTAACGCTCGGCCTTTTCCAGCGCGGCAGGGATGGCGTCTTTGTGCAGTCGTTTCAGTTCGCTCATGTCTGCGCGAAAGTTGAAAAGTTAGAAATGTTGACTTGTTACAATGGAAACGCTGACATCGTTTTTTACCATGTAACTTTTTTAACGATTTAACAATCTCTTAAGTCCTTTCCAGAACCATCCCAGCGGATCGTAAAACTCATCCACCACGCGTTCTTTCAGCGGAATGATTCCGTTGTCCGTGATCTGAATGCTTTCCGGGCAAACCTTCGTGCAGCATTTCGTGATGTTGCAGTAGCCGATTCCCTGCGTGTTTCGCAATTCTTCGATGCGATCTTGCGTATCGAGCGGATGCATCTCCAGCGCGGCGACGTGAATTAAAAAGCGCGGACCGATGAATTTCTCGTACATCTGGTGATCACGCAGCACGTGGCAAACGTCCTGACAAAGAAAACATTCGATGCATTTCCGAAATTCCTGCACGCGATCAATGTCCTCCTGCTGCATTCGCCATGTGCCGTCTGGTGCGTCGGGTGGTCGCGGCTTGAACGGTTTGATCTTTTTCTTTACCCGAAAATTCCATGAGACGTCTGTGACCAAATCCTTGATGACCGGAAAGGCCTTCATTGGCTCGACTGTCACCGGCTTTTCCAAGGGCAGTTCGCTCAGGCGCGTCATGCACATGAGTTTCGGCATGCCGTTGACTTCAGCTGAACACGACCCGCACTTTCCCGCCTTGCAATTCCATCGGCAGGCGAGATCGCGCGCCTGCGTAGCCTGAATCTGAATTACCGCATCCAGCACAACCATGCCTTCGGCCGTTTCGGTCGTGTAATCGCGGAACTCGCCGTTTTGGGAATTGCCGCGCCAGATTTTAAACGTTGCCGTGCTCATGTTCCCTTTGGCGCGTCATCCGAGTCGCGCAGACGGCGAGGGACCTTACATAATCTGGTCGATCACCCAAGGCAGTTTGTGTGATCCATGAGCCTATGTGAGGTCCCTCACTTCGTTCGGGATGACAAATCAATTTCATTTGTTTTCCTCAATCACCCGCTTCAAATACTCCGGTATTTCCGGCAAAGGTTCCAAGCGCACTTGCATCGAGCCGTCCGCTGATTTCGACACGATCGTGTTCACTTTCGAAAAGCGCTGGTCTTTGTCAGGATAATCCTCGCGGAATTGCGCGCCGCGGCTTTCTTTTCTCTCCAGCGCGGCGAGCGTGATAGCTTCCGAAACTGTCAGCAGATTTTTTAAATCGAGCGCGGTATGCCAACCGGGATTGTATTCGCGATTGCCGGTGACCGCAGTTTGTTCAGCACGCGCTTTGAAATTGCCGATTTTCTCGAACGCTTCTCGCATCTCGGTTTCAATACGCACAATTCCAACCAAATCCTGCATCGTCTGCTGCAAATCTTTCTGAATGCCATAAGGATTTTCACCATCCCTCCGCTCAAACGGAGCGAGCGCCTGGCGCGCCACAGTGTCGATGTCGCGACTGTCGAGTCCGCCCTGCTGATTTTCTCTGGCGAATTTCGCTGCGAATTCGCCGGCCCGTTTACCGAAAACCAAAAGGTCGGATAGCGAATTGCCCCCGAGACGATTTGCGCCGTTGATCCCTGCTGCGCATTCCCCGGCAGCGAACAGCCCGGGCAGACGCGACATTTGAGTGTCGGGATCAACACGCACGCCGCCCATGATGTAATGTGTCGTTGGGCCAACTTCCATCGGTTGCTCCGTGATATCGATGTCGGCCAGTTGTTTAAACTGATGATACATGCTCGGCAGTTTCCGCTTAATGTGTTCGGCGGCATTGGGCATTTTTTGCTTGATCCACGAAATGTCGAGAAACACGCCGCCGTGCGGACTTCCCCTGCCCTCTTTGATCTCGCGCACGATGCAACGCGAGACGTGATCACGAGTTAGTAATTCGGGTGGGCGGCGCGCGTCTTTGTGCCCCTGGCAATAGCGCCATCCTTCTTCCTCAGTGTCCGCTGTCTGGGCGCGATAATTTTCTGGGATCGAATCAAACATGAAACGCTTGCCCTCTTTATTGGCCAAGATTCCGCCTTCGCCGCGCACCCCTTCGGTCACCAAAATTCCCATCACGCTCGGTGGCCAGACCATTCCCGTGGGATGAAATTGAATGAACTCCATGTCAATGAGTTCCGCGCCCGCGTCATATGCAAGTGTGTGTCCGTCGCCGGTATACTCCCAGCTATTACTCGTGATTTTGTAGGCGCGACCGATTCCGCCCGTGGCCAGCACCACTGCTTTAGCGCGGAAAATTTTAAAACGCCCCCTTTCGCGCTCATACCCGAAGGCGCCAACCACGCGGTCACCATCTTTGAGCAGCGAAAGAATCGTGTGCTCCATGTGCACATCGATTCCCTGATGGATGCCGTGGTCTTGCAGGGTGCGGATCATCTCCAAACCAGTGCGATCGCCTACGTGTGCTAGCCGCGGATACTTGTGGCCGCCGAAATGTCTTTGCAGAATTCGGCCGTCTTTGGTGCGATCGAAAACGGCGCCCCATGTTTCAAGCTCGCGCACGCGATCGGGCGCTTCCTTCGCGTGCAGCTCGGCCATGCGCCATTGGTTCACGTACTGGCCGCCGCGCATCGTATCGGCGAAATGCACTTTCCAATTATCGCGCTCATCCACATTGGCCAACGCCGCCGCGATCCCGCCTTCGGCCATCACGGTGTGTGCTTTGCCTAATAAGGATTTGCACACGAGTCCGACGCGAACGCCCGCAGCCGAAGCTTCAATCGCAGCTCGCAATCCCGCGCCACCCGCGCCAATGACGAGAACGTCATGCTCGAAAGTTTCGTACTCAGCCATCGCTCGTTAAAGCGTTAAAGGGTTCAAGCGTTGAAGCGTATGGTGGCGAGAAATTTGATCCGCTTCATCGGTTCAACGCTTCATCGCTTAGACGAGTCGGAAATCACGCCAGATTCCCATTGCGCACAGGCGGACGTAGAGATCGGCGAAACCGACCCAGAACAAACTCAGCCATGCCCAAAGCATGTGGCGGCGATTGAAACAGCTCACGCACGCGTATGCGCGATAGCATGGCGGCGAACGCGAAAATTGGTCGAGAAATCCGCCGACGAGATGTCGTAACGAGTGACAGCCAAATGTGTAGCCGCCGAGCAAAACAACGTTGATGGCGAGCACAATCGTGCCCACTCCAATTCCAAATCCGTCGCGAAACCACAGCGCCTTCCAAACGTCGATGGACAGCACGATTAGAAAAAAAAGCGCCAGATAAAGAAAATATCTATGCACGTTTTGCATGATGAGCGGGAAGGACCGCTCGCCCCAATAGCTTTTGCGTGGCTCACCCACCGTGCAGGCTGGCGGATCGGCCCAGAACGCTTTGTAGTAAGCGCCGCGATAATAATAACACGTTACGCGAAATCCTGCGGGGGCCCAAAGAACGAATAGCGCGGGAGAGAAGATGAGCCAATACGGCCACCAGCCAGGTCTCGGTCCAAACCAGCTGTGTGGCGAGTCGCCGAAAAGTTCTGGCGAATAAAACGGCGAGACGTAATTGCCAAGAAAATAATTCTTACCCTGAAACGCCGCCCAAGTGGAATAAACGATAAAGGTCGATAATCCGAGAAAGACGAACAGCGGTTGCAACCACCAAATGTCAGCGCGCATCGTTTCGCCAAATGAACGGCGTGGCAACGCTGTCGCACCGTTCATTCGCTGTCGGCCCCTTCCACTGGCAGTTTCGCCTTTTTCCACGCTTCCCAACTACCGGGAACATTCCAAATCTCGTTAAATCCTTGCGGTCTCAAAATGCTCGTAGCGATGCTGGCGCGGTAGCCGCTCCCGCAGTAAACCGCCGTCGGCTTGTTGCGATCAAGTTCACCCATTTGTTTACCAAGCTGCGGCACAAAAATGTGACGGGCACCCGGAACATGTCCCTTTTTCCATTCGCCCGGCGAACGCACATCGATCACCTGCAATGAAGATTTTCGCTCGTTCAGTTCGTGCACGCTCATCTGCCCAATTCTTTCGAGCGGAAATCCTGCCGCGTCCCACGCTTTCATCCCACCGATCAAATACCCGACGAATTTCGTGTATCCCGTCCGAACAAACAAACGCAGGACTTTTTCAAGATCGTCGTCATCTTCGAGCACTAGAAGAATCGACTTTTCGGGATCGAGCATCCAGCCTGCCCAGATGGAGAGAATCGGCGTGCCGCCGATGTTGAGCGCGCCGGCAATATGACCGCCACCAAACGCGAGCATGTTGCGCACATCAACAAGGACGCCAGCCTTTTTTTCGATTGCGTCTCTGAACGCCTTGGGAGGAAGAGCGGGAACGCGTGGAAGATTTCCGAGCACTGTCGGGCCTTCCGCGTTCATTTTTTTCATTATCGGATAGTAATGTGGGACCGGTGGCGCGGTTTTGATTGCATAGTCGCTGAAGCTTTTCGCGTCAGTGAATTGCAAAAACTTATTGAATTTTCGCTCGTAACCGATCGTGCTGCTTAGCCGTGCGCCAATGTCCGCGCCGCAGGGCGAACCGGCGCCGTGATTAGGGTAAATCATCACGTGGTCAGGAAGGTTCAGATAAAAATCACGCAGCGTATGGAATTGTTGCTCGGCAAGTTCCTTCGTGTGTTTCTCTCCTAACAAGTCTGGACGTCCCGCAGAAGAAACAAAAAGCGAATCGCCAGTGAGCACTGCCCACGGCTCATCCGGGTGCTCTGCTTCAGCCAGTAAATAGGAAATGTGCTCCGGCGTATGTCCCGGCGTATGCCGCGCTGTCACTAGCACTTCCCCGAATGTGAATTGATCGCCATCATTTAATTTCTCTGGGCCAAACCCGTACTCTGCGCCGGCTTCCGCGCTCGCGTAAATCTTCGCGGACTCAACTCGCGCGCAAAGCTCGCGCGAACCGCTAACCAGATCGGCGTGAATATGCGTCTCAAAAATGTGCGTGATGGCCACGCCAGCTTCGCGCGCCGCTTCGACGTAGACATCGCAGTCGGCGCGAGGGTCAAAAACTGCTCCAATTCCTTCGTCATCGTCGCCGACCAGATAAGAAAGCTCGGCGATGCCTTCAGTCTGAATGGTTTTAAAAACGAGCGACACGACCCAGATTTAACGCG
>QHOV01000030.1 GCA_003218885.1 Verrucomicrobiota bacterium
TGTCATCACTGCCTGCGAATGCCGCCCATGTGTTCACGCCCATCTCCTTGTCGATCGTGACGCCGTGCATTTTTGCAGGACGACCGATTGTGAATTTGACCATTCCATCCTTCGATTCGCCCTGCGTTCCAAAAATCTCGTTAAGAGGCGCAGCGGTGATAGAACTTTTTTCTGGTAACGGTGGTTGCCCGACGACCGAAAACGATTCTGCGGGTTTCGCATTCGGGCCGCGGATTGCCTTCGTCGTGTCGTAAACTTTCCTAACCGCGCTCGCTAACTTCTCGGTCGTGCCTTCACCTTCGATATGCATGAAGAACACTTTGGGCCGATCAAAGAAGAAATGGTTGTGCAGCGCCGTGACGTTTAGACCATTATCGAGCGCAGCTGTCATGGCGGCATTGACTTCGTCTTCAAAGAGAACGGTGTCGCCCATCACCATTGCTTCGGCGTGCGCGCCTTTTGTGAACGCGGCCCAGGTGCCGAGGCCCATGAACGGCGGCATGGTCCATCCATCGACAACGACTTTCACGTCGTCGCGGGGGAAGGTCACCTTATAAACGCCCTCCTTCTCATTCATCTTTCCTTTGAGTCCGGTTAATTCATCGATACGCGCCGTATCGAGTCCTGCCGCGACAGACGCGAAGATGGATGCGGCGAAGATTAAGCCAGCGATAAAAACTCGTTTCATACTGTTAGTTGCCTCCTGTTGATTTCGATTGTGCTGCGGACATTGTTTCGCACCGGAATTACCAGTTGGATGTAAGCGCAAGGATGACGTGCTATACGTATTTCATTCTAGACATGGATCGTATGCGCGCAACTTCGTGGCTTCTCCTTCTCTACAGCTTGCCAACGCGACAAAAGACTGGGCGCGTGGCGATCTGGCGGCGATTAAAAAAATTCGGCGCAATCCAGATCAAAACATCGACTTATCTGTTGCCGGATAATCCGCCGCAGTATGAGCATTTTCAGTGGCTGGCACAGCAGATTCGCGATTTCGGCGGTGATGCCACCCTAATTCGAGTTCGGGAGATCGAAGAAATGCCGAATGAGAAGTTGATCGCGCTTTTTAATCGAGCGCGTGACGAAGAATATGGCACGATCAAAACGGCGTTGCATCGCTTTTTGGCGCGCGGCAGAAAAACCAATCCCGAGACAAAAGCTGTGGAACTGGAACGGCTCACGCGTCAGTTCCGGTCAATCCGCGAGATCGATTTTTTTCAAAGCGCGAGAGGGCAGGACGTCGAAATGCTTCTACGAAGAGCCGAGGGAACGCCCAAAAAAACGCTGCCGCAACTCGAAGCGAAAAATTATCGCGGCAAAATCTGGCTGACACGGCCTCGTCCGGAAATCGATCGCGTTGGATCGGCGTGGTTAATCCGCAAATTCATCGATCCGCGAGCGAAGTTTATTTTCGCGGCGTCAGTTCCGTCGAATCGCGAGGTCCTTCCATTCGATATGGTGGATGTGGAGTTCTCCCATCACGGCGATTACTGCACGTTTGAAACATTGATTCGACGCTTCGGCATTGAGGACAAGGCGGTAAAAAAAATCGCCGAGATGATTCATGATGCCGATCTCGAAGACGAGAAATTCCAGCGCTCGGAATGCACCGGGATTGATCGCGTGCTGAAAGGTTGGGCCAAAAGCGGAACGAGCGACGACCAAATTCTACTGCATGGGTTCGAATGCTTTGATGGCCTCTACAGCTTCTTGCAACGCTTATGAAGGCGACTTCCTCAGCGGAAACGGTTGCGAACCAAGATCGACGGGTTGCACCCTCGCTAGCCGAGGCATCCCGATTCTGGCTCAAGTTTGGTTTTATAAGCTTCGGAGGACCGACGGCTCAGATTGCGTTGCTGCATGGCGAACTCGTGGAGAAGAAGAGGTGGATTAGTGAGACGCGGTTTTTCCATGCACTGAATTTTTGCATGTTGCTGCCGGGACCCGAGGCCCACCAGCTAGCGATCTACATCGGTTGGTTGCTGCACAAAATTCGTGGCGGCGTTACTGCGGGAACTCTGTTTGTCCTGCCCGCTGCCTTTTTCCTCTGGGGTCTGACTTGGGTTTACGCCGCCTACGGCAACATTGCTTGGGTTGCGGCGATTTTCTTCGGGATCAAGCCCGCCGTCATGGCCATCGTGGCCGAAGCCGTGATCCGGATTGGATCGAGAGCGCTTAAAAATGCAGTAATGTGGACGCTGGCCGCGCTTGCTTTCGTAGCCATCTTCTTTCTCAAGGTTCCCTTTCCACTGGTTGTTTTGACGGCCGGTGTCATCGGGTTGGTCGGCGGTAGGTTATGGCAAGATAAATTCTTAGTTTTTGGTCAAAACAAATCTGCAAAGAGAGATAAAGAAACGGTGCTTAGCGACGATATAGAATCGCCGCCTCACACAAGACCCTCGCTCGTCGGCGCCATCAAAGTCAGCGTGATTTGGCTGACGGTATGGTGGCTGCCCGTTCTGTTCGCTGGCCTTTGGCGCGGGTGGAACGATACGCTTTTCCGTGAAGGTTTGTTCTTTAGTAAAGCAGCGGTTGTCACGTTGGGCGGTGCCTACGCTGTGCTGCAATACGTCGCCCAGAACGCTGTGGAATATTTTCACTGGTTGAAACCGGGTCAGATGATGGACGGGCTTGGTCTGGCCGAAACGAAGCCAGGCCCATTGATCATGGTGCTCCAATTTGTGGGATTCATGGGCGGCTGGAACGTGCCGGGCGGTCTGCCGCCGCTTACGGCCGCAACGCTAGGTGCTTTCATCAGCACATGGACAACGTTCGTGCCTTGTTTTCTTTGGGTTTTTCTCGGCGGTCCGCACATCGAACAACTGCGAGGCAACGTACACCTAACGACCGCACTCTCCGCTATCACTGCTGCCGTTGTCGGAGTGGTGATGAACCTCGCCGTATGGTTTGGAATGCATATCCTGCTGCCCAAAAATGAAGCATTCAACTGGTTCGCCGCTGTTGTAGGGATCGTGGCTTTTGTTGGAATGTGGCGATGGAAATGGAATATTGTGTACGTCGTTCTCGGCAGCGGCTTGCTCGGATTTTTGTTTAAGTTCGTAATCGCTCGCTGAACTGTGTGGTTGCCATAGTATCGCTGGACTTCGTGTTGCTTCGGTAGCTCTTGGAGCAATGCTCGGCGGAATCATTTACGCGACCGTTCGCGCGCTTGCGTGAACTGTAGGCGGGATCGGTGATCCCGGCATTGCGCATGTTGCCACTTAGGACCGGGGTCATCGACCCCCACTACAGCACCCGAGAAGCGCGGAAGCGGCGAAGGCGATGAATGCGCCTTCGCCGTGCTTCATTAAACATCGCGTTTAGGACAACGCGATCCACCTACCAATTAGTATTTCGCGCCTTTCTCCTTGTGCTCTTTGGCTTCGTTGTGCTTGCTCAGCACTTTGCCTTTGGCATTCATTTCGACGCCAATCTGCTTGCCATTCTTCTCGATGACGGCTTCAAAGTTGGCGCCCTCTTTTTCCCAGCGGACAATCGTTCCGCCCTTCGCCTCTGCCTGGGCAGCTTGCTGCACCGCGGCAGGTACATCAGAACTGCTGATGGTTTGTTCTTCGTGTTTTTCTTCGTTCGCTTGTGCAGTAATGCCGAACGCCAAGCCGGCACTTACCGCTGCTACTGTGACTAGGTTTTTCGTTTTCATGTCTGTTAAGTTTTGACTATTGGCTTTTCACTATTGTTCGAAACTGAGTGCTCATTGGCGTGGAAAAGACTGCAAAAAAAATCGAAGTCTGAGCTGATCAGCACTGCATATCAGGCAGAACCCGACAAACGCGCGCACTCCGCTTCGTAGTCTTCAATCAATTGCAGGATTTTGGATTGGAACGCATCCTGCGCCGCGTAAACCGCACCGATGGCTTCGGCGAACGCCTTTTGCTTGAGCTCTTCCTCGATGGTTAAGCTGAGTTCAGCCAGCTTTTCGATATTCGCCCGCGAGTGAAACTCCAACTCCTTTAGCTTGGAAAGAACAGCAAGCGATTTTTCCAGTTGCGTTGAATCCGGTGGTTGAACCGACTTTTCGGCCTCCGGGTTGGACTCAGTGCTTTGCTCCGCGGCTGCCGATTTCGTCTCATCAATCTGCACCTTCTTAGCCGGCTGAGGCGGGCCAGCCTTTTGAGCATGCTTGGCTTTGTGATGCTTCTCCTGAGTGACTTTCTTGGCGTGAGCGATGTTACGTGGGTCTCCCATCAACTTATAGACGGCTTTCAAAGGTTCCCCGGCCGTATCTACGGGCCAGGTACTTTCTCGTATTCTGCTAGTGCTTCCCAAAAATTTCACGCAATGCCAATCGCGCAGCGTGATACCCGCACATACCGTGGACGCCGCCGCCTGGCGGAGTGGACGCCGAACATAAATAAACGCCGCGCAACGGGGTGCGGTATGGCGTCGGGCTGAAAATCGGCCGCGCAATTAGCTGCATCAGGTTCGCCGCGCCGCCGTTAATGTCGCCGCCAGCTAAATTCGCGTTCGATTTCTCGAGATCAGTGCTGCTCATTTTGTGACGGGCGAGCACGCAATCGCGGAATCCCGGAGCGAACCGCTCGATTTGAGATTCAATGCGATCCGACATGTCGATCTTGCAATCGAATGGAACGTGGCAATAAGCCCACAGCGTGTGCTGTCCCTGGCGAGCAACGTCGCGTTCGGCGGCAGCAATTTCGTCCATTGTGCCTCCGAGATGAATTGTGCCGGCGCGACGGCAAGCTTCGGCTTTCCACGGAATCGGCTCACTCAGCGCATAGTCAATTTTGAAAATTCCGGGCCCGTGTCGAAACGATTCGAGTCGATACCTATACGCGGGCGGCAATTGCCCGTGGGCGATGCGCAAAAATCTCCACACAGAAACATCCAGAAGAACCGCCCGTGATTTCGGCAGGTCGTTCAAACTTTCAACACGATGGTTGATCTCGATTTTTCCACCGAGTTCGCGAAGACAATTGGCGAGCGCATTTGCAATGGCCTGCGATCCACCACGCGGAATTGGCCAACCTACCGCATGTCCAGCCATTCCCAGGACCAAACCAAATGCCGATGAAGCGATCGCTTCCAAAGGCAGAAACGAATGCGCTGCAATCCCGCCAAACAGCGCGCGGGCTGGGTCATGCTTGAAAAGAATCTTCGCAAGCGAACTTGCCGGCCAAAGCGCCGGAATTCCAAACTGTGCCAGCGCCATGGGATGCCTTGGCAAATGCAACATCGGTTGCAGAAATTCGTTAGCCAGTTTTTCCCAGTTGCACGCGAGCGGTTTCATCAGGCGCCGATAAGCGCGCGAATCGCCGGGGAGTTGTTCTGCCGTAAAATCGACATCTCGATACAAGCAAGCTGCTGTGCCATCATCGAGGGGGTGTGCGAGGGGAATATCGGGTTGAATCCATTCGAGCCCGAATTGTTCGAGCGGAAGCGTTTTGAAGAACGGCGACCCGGCAGCCAGCGGGTGAACTGCGGAACAAACGTCGTGTACAAAGCCCGACAACGTGAGCCCGGCTGAGCGCGCGCCGCCGCCAATGGTCGTGTTTGCTTCGCAAACGAGCACAGAACATCCCGCGCGCGCCAGCGTGATTGCCGCGGCAAGACCGTTGGGTCCCGACCCGACCACGACCGCGTCGCGCGCGTATGACATGGTCATGCACTACCAGCCACTTTGGGGAGTACGCGAGCAACTTTTTTTGCTTTGCTGTCCAGAGACCGCGCATCGTTGCAGCCAAACTGCGGTCGCCAGCGATTCAGGACGCCAAGCTGGCGACCCGCTGACATCGCTGAGGCTTGGCGCGCGTTCCTTCCTCTCGATGCGATTTTAATAGTGATGCCTGAAACAGCAGAGGAAATTTCGCAGCAACCTGAAGTGCGCAAAGAGCTTCAACGGGCTACCGGCGAAAAACGTGGCCACAAGGTTCAAGCAGGCGGCAGGGATAAATTCTGGTTTGTTACACACGCATTGTTTCTCGTCGGCTGCGCTGTGTTCTATTTTCTGATCGGTTCGAAACTGATTCCGTTGCCGCAACCAACTATCAATATTGCGGGGCGAATTCTACGCGGCACAGCCCTGATCGTAGTGGTTCTTGGCTTTGCACGAGGTGTTTCCGTGTATGGGCTCGGTCGTGTTGAGGATGCTTCTGTACGTTTCACGCTCCAGCGCATCATGCATCTGGTCGTTGCCCTCCTTATTGCGTTCATTGTTGTGTCGGTAATCTTTGTTAATTGGTATACCGCGCTTGCCGCGCTCGGTGTCGGCTCAATCGTCATTGGCTTGGCTGTACAAACCCCAATGAAAAGCTTCATCGGTTGGATCTATATTCTCGTCCGTCAGCCTTTTCGTGTGGGTGATCGCATTAAGATTGGTGACGCCACGGGCGATGTAATCGATGTTGGTTACCTGGATACCACCCTCTGGGAATTCGGCGGTCAGTACATTTCGGGGGATCATCCGAGTGGACGTCTCATCAAGTTTCCGAACGAAAAAGTGCTTGAAGAGATCGTTTACAACTATTCGTGGCCGCTTTTTCCTTACATCTGGAACGAAATCAAATTCCCTGTCGCGTACAACGCCGATCTGGAGTTCATCGCCAGCACAATGCAGAGAATTACCGAGGAGGAGCTGGGCGAGGAAATGCTGAAACGCATCAAAACATTTCGTGACTTGCTTGCCCGTACGCCAGTTGATGAACTGGAAGTGCGGGAGCGACCACGCGTTATTTTTCGTGTGAGCGAAAATACGTGGCTTGAAGCGATTGTCCGCTATGTCGTCTCACCGCGCGAAGCGGGTCGCGTCAAAACGCGATTGATCAAAAAGCTTCTAGTCGCACTCAACGCTGCGCCCGAGAGGGTAATGTTCCCTGCTGGGGCGAATCGTTAGTTTTCGGCGCTAGTAATGATCGCGCGAATTCGCCGATGCGATCTACCAGATCCGCGGAACCGGCCAGTTTTTCAATCTCTCCGACGATTGCGCTTCCGATAGCAGCCGCCTCTGCAAAATGCCAGACCTGGCGGATCTGTTCCGCTGTTGAGATGCCGAATCCAACCGCCACCGGCAAATCGCTTACTGACCGAACACGTTTCACGAGGGCTTCGGCGTCCCCCGTCATTTCATCGCGTGCGCCAGTCACCCCAGCACGTGAAACAGCGTAGATGAATCCGCGCGCCTGCCGAGCAATTTCTTTCAATCGTTGGTCTGACGTTGTGGGCGCGACGAGAAAAATCGGTTCGAGGCCGCGTTGAACCAATATCTCGATCCAAGTCTGGGCTTCTTCAGGAATAAGGTCTGTCACAAGAACCGCGTCCACGCCGGCTTCTTTCGCTTCGTTCGCCAGCCTGTCTTCGCCAAATCTCAAGAGAGGATTGAAGTAACTGAAGAGGACGATCGGAACATCGATATGTTGTTTTGCACGTGCAACGCAGGTTAGTACGTCGCGGAGCGTCACGCCTTTGCGCAGCGCGCGTTCAGATGCGCGCTGAATGGTTTCGCCATCGGCGACTGGATCACTGAAAGGAACGCCCAGTTCAATGATGTCTGCCCCAGCTGCAGCCAGCTCGATGAGCAAGAGCTCAGTGGTTGCAATATCGGGATCGCCTGCGGTGATGAATGGAATAAAGCCGCCGCGTCCGCGGCATTTCAACGCAGCGAACGCCTCCCGGATCGGACTCATCTTTTCAAATCCGCGACAAGCTGCACGTCTTTATCACCGCGACCGGAGAAATTCACGATGATCGCGTCATCTTTGGGCAATTGGCGCGCGACGCGAATTGCAGGCGGAATTGCATGCGATGTTTCAAGCGCGGGAATGATTCCCTCCAGTTTGGCGCAAAGCTCGAAGCCTTCGAGCGCGTCGGCATCACTCGATCTAATGTATTCAGCTCGTCCGTTGTCGTGCAGAAATGCGTGCTCCGGCCCGATCGCCGAATAATCCAGTCCGGCTGAGATCGAATGCGTCGTACCAATTTGACCATTCGGATCCTGGAGCACGTAGGACATGGTGCCTTGCAAAACTCCTACACGTCCGCCGCCACTCTTCGCGGCCGTGTGAAACCTGGCGGCGTGTTCGCCGAGCGAATCGCCGCGCCCTCCAGCCTCCACACCGATGAGTCTGACCCGTTCGTCTGCAATGAACGGATGAAACAGTCCGATCGCATTTGAGCCGCCACCTACACAGGCGATCAGCGCGCGCGGCAACTTTCCCGACGCGGACAAAATTTGTTCGCGCGCCTCGCGCCCGATTACGCTCTGAAACTCGCGCACCATCAGTGGGTAGGGATGCGGACCAAGCGCGCTGCCTAACAAGTAATAAGTGTCGTGCACGTTCGTTGCCCAGTCGCGCAGCGCTTCGTTGATCGCGTCCTTCAGGGTGCGCGTGCCCGCGTTTACCGTGATCACCTCAGCGCCCAGCAATCGCATCCGGAAAACGTTCAGCGCCTGTCGCCGTACGTCTTCTGCGCCCATGTAAATCACGCAGCGCAATCCAAACAGCGCGCAAACTGTTGCTGTCGCGACGCCGTGTTGGCCTGCGCCCGTCTCCGCGATCACGCGCTGTTTTCGCATGCGCCGCGCCAGCAATGCCTGGCCCAGGGCGTTATTGATCTTATGCGCGCCAGTGTGCAAAAGATCTTCGCGTTTCAGGTAAATTTGCGCTCCGCCAGCGTGTGCGGATAACCGCTCTGCATGAAACAAAGGTGTTGGTCGGCCAGCGTAATCGCGCAGCAACTGATTGAGTTCGCGCCAGAAATTGTTGCCATGGCGCGCGCGCATGAACTCTTCGGTTAATTCCTCCAGAGGCGCGACCAGGATTTCTGGAACGTAACGGCCGCCGAACCTACCCCAGTGGCCGTGTTCGTCGGGCTCGCTTCTGGTGATTTGCGTTTTTTTCATTGGAACCTATTGGAGCGACGGCGCGCCTGTGACGTGCTCAGTTCGTCGAACGGCAGCGACAAAATTTTCAATTGCGCGATGATCTTTCACGCCTGCTGCCTTCTCAACCCCGCTGCAAATATCAACGGCATGTGGCGTGACCGCTTTGATCGCGCGACCGACATTTTGCGCATTTAAACCACCGGACAGAATCAGGAATCGTGTGAACGCTAGTGTTGCTCGCGCGGCTGGCCAATTACTCGTCCGCCCAGTGCCGCCGCGGAGAGCGGGATGATGCGCGTCGATGAGCACATCACATTCCGAGAACAGCGAGACATCTTCTGGGCGGAACCCCGGGTGAGTGGAAAACACCCGAATCACGCGAAATTCGCCAGTGAGTTCACGCGCGATTTCGGGCGAGAAATTACCGTGCAACTGAACGCAGCGGACTCCAGCGATGTTTGCGGTCTTTCGAATATCCTCGGCATTCCCGTCAACGAAAATGCCAACCGCATGAATATTCGCCGGCAGCGCATCGACAATTTGCCGAGCCACTTTTGGTTGGATGCAGCGCGGGCTTTGCGCATAAAAGTTCAGCCCGATCATTTGTGCGCCGAACTCAACGGATGCGTTCGCGTCTCTTGCGTTTGTAATGCCGCAGATTTTGATCTGCACCGGAGTCATGATGGACGGGCTGCTGACGAGGTAATTTGTAGAGCTTCAACTTTGGCGATCAAATCTCGAAGCGCTTTTTCCGGATCGGTTGCGCGCATCAGCGTTTCGCCAATAAGAAAACCGCGGAAGCCAAGCATATCGAGGCGACGCAATGATTCCGCATCTTGCAATCCGCTCTCACTAACCATGATTCTGTCGCGCGAAGCTTCAGCGATCAGGCGCTCGCTTGTTTCCAGTGAAACTTGAAACGTCTGGAGATTGCGATTGTTGATGCCGATTATCTTGGCGCCAGCAGTCAGCGCGCTGCGCAACTCGATCGATGTATGCACTTCGACGAGTGCATCGAGCCCGAGTTGGTCTTCAGCGACTTCCCGAAGCTCACGCAACAAGCGGTCATCCATTGCAGCGACGATTAGCAAGACGGCGTCCGCCCCAGCAATGGCTCCTTCGTAAATCTGGTTCGGATCGATAATAAAATCTTTGTGCAGAATCGGCAGGTTTGTGCTGGATCGAACGGCGCGAAGATCAGCAATCGAACCGCCGAAATGTGTTCCGTCAGTGAGCACAGAAACGGCGCAGGCGCCACCGCGCTCATAACTACGAGCAACATCACTCGCCGAGCGATCGTTACGGATTATTCCAACAGATGGCGATCTGCGTTTGAATTCCGCGATGATTCTCAAGCGCGGCGATTCCGATTTTAACGCTTGCAGCAGTCGATGCGGCACTGCCGTTTTTCGAATCTCGAGTGCATGTTCGCGAAAATAGCTAGCGGAAACATCATCTTGCATCCGCGCTATCGCCTCGCGTTTTTGGGCGACAATTTCGCATAGAAGATTTCTGTTCATCGATCTCGATTCGTCTCGCGAATCAGCGCGTCCAGTTTCGACGCGGCGCGTCCGCTGTCGATGCTCTCGTGTGCAAGCTTCGCGGCTTTGCAGAGATCATCCGCGACTCCCGCCACATAAAGCCCGGCAGCAGCATTTACGACGACAAGGTTACGCGCGGCAGCCGCCGGTTTCGTCTCCTCCCGTTGAAGAATTCTGCGGATCAATTGCGCGTTCGCCTCTGGACCGCTTCGGCCAAATCCATCGAGGCTTTGCGGTTTCAATCCGAAATCGTGGGGCGAAATCGTGAACGTTTCCACGCCGCCGTTCGATGAACATGCGGCGACGAAAGTTTTGTCGGTCGTTGTTATTTCATCGAGACCGTCCGCCCCATGCACCACCCATCCTTTCTCAACGCCGAGAAGAGAGAGAGCTGATGCGACTCGCTCAAGCAGAGAGGGATTCCATACGCCGAGAATCTGAAACGGCGCGCGGGCGGGATTTGTTAGCGGACCGAGCAAATTGAACGTGGTGCGGACGCCGAGTTCGCGCCGAACATGGGCGACACGAGCAGTCGCTCGGTGAAAAATCGGCGCGAACATGAAACAGATTCCGTGCTCGTTCAGACAGCGTTCAACCGTCTCGGGTGAGGCAGCCGTGTTAACGCCCAACGCCTCGAGCACGTCAGCACTTCCGCAAAATGATGTCGCCGCTCGCGCGCCGTGTTTGGCTACAGGCACGCCCGCGCCCGCGATGACGAAAGCCGCTGCGGTGGAAATGTTGAAGGTTTTGGCGCGGCTCGAACCGGTTCCTGCTGTATCTATGAAACGCGCGTGACGCGAACGCACTGGAATGGCACGATTACGCATGGCCTCGGCCATTCCCGCAAGTTCCTCGATCGTTTCACCTTTGGCAGCCAAGACAGCCAATGCGGCAGCCACCTGCGCATCTGTTGCAGCGGGATTGAGCAGCGCGTTCAGAAAATTCGCCGCTTCGCCGCGCGCAAGATTTTCTCCGCGCATGAGACGCGTAGTCATTTGGCGAAGCTCGACATTGCCAATTTCGCTCATCATGCCTTGCAGGTTCATGTCCTTTTGATCTGGCTCGCCATAGCCAGCGCCTTCGTCATTGCACGGGCCTTGTTAACTGTTTCCTCGTATTCCCGCTGCGGGTTTGAATCGGCAACGATGCCAGCACCGGCTTGAAAGTACGCTTTTCCCTTTTTCAATACAGCGCATCGCAGTGCGATGCAGGAGTCTGTATTGCCGTCGAACCCGAAATAGCCGATCGCCCCTGCGTAACAGCCGCGCCGCGTGTTCTCCAGCTCGCTGATGATTTGCATGGCGCGGATTTTTGGTGCGCCGGAAACAGTGCCGGCAGGAAATGTTGCTCTAACAACATCGAAGGCGGTGCAATCGGCCCGCGAACGACCAACCACATTGGAAACGATGTGCATCACGTGGCTGTAACGCTCGATCTCCATAAACTCTGTCACCCGAACGGTGCCGAATTCTGCTACTCGGCCGACATCATTACGTGCTAGATCGACAAGCATGATGTGTTCGGCGCGTTCTTTCGGATCGGCGAGAAGCTCAGCAGCGTTGGCTTCATCTTGCGCAGGCGTTACGCCGCGAGCGCGTGTCCCCGCAATCGGCCGAATCTCGACGGTGTTGCCAACGAGACGGACGTGCATCTCCGGCGAGCTGCCAACAAGCGCAAAATTGTTGCCCAACTTGAGACAAAACATGTACGGCGAAGGATTGATGAAACGAAGGCAGCGATAAAAATCGAGCGGCTCTCCGTCGAACTGAGATTCGAATCGCTGCGATAAAACGACCTGGAATATATCGCCCTCGCGAATGTATTCCTTCGCCCGCTCGACTGCGCGCTCAAATTCTTCACGACGGAAATTGCTGCGAGGCGGCGGCTGTTTTTTATCCTTCGTAATCGGGAGAAGCGGGAGATCAACCGGTTCCGCCAGTTGTTGCAAAATGGAATCCACGGATTCGACGGCGCGCGCATAGGCCTTTTCCGGCGAGCCACCATCCAGAAAGGCGCTGACAACAATTTTCAAGCTCCGCAGCCGGTGATCGAAAATCAGGACGTTACCGGTGAGCATGAAAAGCATCTCGGGCAACTGCAGATCGTCCTCACGTGCTGCCGGAACTTTCGGCTCGAAAAATCCGATCGCTTCGTACCCGAGAAAACCGACGGCGCCGCCAGCGAACCGTGGCAGCTCCGGGCGTGTAACGAATTGATACCGCGCCATCAACTTGCGGAGCTCATCGAGAGGATCGGTAGCCGTGCTGAACCGCTCCTCGATCCCGTCTCGCACAATACGGATTTCGCGTCCGTAGCTTTGAATGATCAGTCGCGGGTCAAATCCGACGAATGAGAATCGACCGGACACGTCATTTTTTTCTGTCGATTCAAAAAGGAAGCTGTAAGCGCGGCAGCTAAGTTTTTTGAATGCAGAGACCGGCGTTTCGCAATCGCCAACGAACTCTGCAGAAACAGGAATAACATTGCCCTGTTTGGCAAGCTGCAAGAATTCATCGAACGATGGAGCGATCAGCGTTTTCATTCAATTCGAAAGGAAGCTGGCAAGGATTGTTTTGCCATCGCGGGTGAGAACCGATTCAGGGTGGAATTGCACTCCCTGAACTGGGAATTTGCGATGGCGCAGCGCCATGATTTCGCCATCGTCGCTCTCGGCGGTGATTTCGAGACACGCAGGAAATGAACTTCGCTCGACAATCAGCGAATGATATCGGCCCGCTTCAAACGGGTTCGACAAATCTGAAAAAAGCGCGCTGCCGTTATGTCTAATCATGCATGATTTCCCATGCATGAGGCAGCCAGCGCGGACCACGCTGGCGCCGTATGCTTCGGCAATGCACTGATGACCGAGGCAGACGCCGAGAACCGGAATGTGCTGACCAAACGTTAGAACAACTTTCTTGCTGAGGCCCGCTTCGCGTGGGGTGCAGGGCCCCGGGGAAATGCAAATGTGTCCTGGAGCTAGCGCTGCGATTTCATCAATTGCGATTTCATCGTTGCGTTTGACCAGAACAGCACAGCCTAGTTCGCCGAAATACTGCGCGAGGTTGTAAGTGAAGGAGTCGTAGTTGTCGATTAGGAGAACCATTGTTTCGGCTTCCTCAAGCTGTCTTCAAAGGGCCATCGCCGTCCGGCGCCATGAGATTGCGAATAGCGCGAACTTCTTCGATCAGCTGCGCATACTCCGAAAGTGTGAGCGCCTGCGCACTGTCTGAGAGAGCAAGCTCCGGTTGGTTGTGAACTTCGATCATAAGACCATCCGCTCCGACTGCTATCCCGGCACGCGCGAGTGGCGTGACCATGTATGCGGTGCCGGTCCCGTGTGATGGATCGACAATGACCGGTAAATGTGAAATGCGCCGAATCGCCGGCACCGACGCGAGGTCCAGTGTGTTACGCGTATGCTGCGCGAATGTGCGAACACCGCGCTCGCAAAGTATGACATTGTAGTTGCCCTCAGCCATGATGTACTCGGCCGCGAGCAACCATTCCTCGAGCGTTGCAGCCATTCCGCGCTTCAACAGCACGGGCAACTTTGAGCGTCCCGCTCGCTTTAGAAGCGAAAAGTTCTGCATGTTGCGGGCACCAATTTGAATTACGTCGCCGTACCTTTCGATTAGATCGACGTGAGATTCTTCAACGGCTTCGGTGACGATTCTTAGTCCGAATTTCTCGCGAATTGCGGTCATGATTTCCCACGCCTTTTCGCCCAAGCCTTGAAATGTGTAAGGCGAAGTTCGCGGTTTCCAAACACCGCCTCGAAAAAAACGCGCACCGCTTTGTTTGACTGCCTCTGCTACAGCGAAGGCCTGTTCACGACTCTCGATCGCGCAGGGGCCAGCGATGATGGCGAGTTCGCCTCCGCCGATCGTCGCATCGCCTATTCGAACCATTGTTTTATCGGGTCGCAGATCAAGGGTAATCAACTTGTACGGTTTGGTGACGCGGATGACTTCCGCGACCCCGGGCAAATTTTCGAAACGCCGGCCATCGATTGGACCCTGATTTCCGGTGATGCCTATCGCCGTGCGCGTGGCGCCGGGCATCGGATGCGCACGCAACCCGATAGCCTCAATGACGTTGACCACTGCATCGATATCGCGCGCAGTGCCGCTCGGTTTCATTACGATCAACATATTTTCAAATGGATTGGATTGTTTTCATTGACGCAGACACGACATCTCCCTTGTGAAAGAAGAGAGAGAAGAGCAGCGCCCGTTGAGTAACGGTCGCTTTTTATCGCCAAGCTACGAGCGCCGAGACGGAGACAAGCCGACTATCTGCTGCCTCTCTTTGAAAGATGATCTCAGCGATCATGGTTCGACAGTGTAACCTCAAGCTTCAAGATGTCTATCCTTAAATTTCGTGCCGATGACCTTCTGGATCGTAATCGTAGGTCCTGCCTTCTTCTTCGTCGTGCGTAGTCTTGTGCGATCCGTCACAGAACGGCTCGTTTTTCGATAGTCCACGCATGAGAAAGAACTCAGCGAGTTGCCCCGATGGGAAAGCGATCTTTTTTTGGCAACGTATTTAACGATTGGGTTCCGGTGCTTGACACAAGTGCCGTTACAACGCGCATTTCTTGGTATGCGGGTGCTTGTTCTTACGGGCGCAGGGGTTTCCGCTGAAAGTGGCATCCCGACGTTCCGCGGCAAGGACGGTTACTGGCGGAATCTCGATCCGGCAAAGTTGGCAACGCCGGAAGCTTTCGCGCGCGATCCGAAATTAGTCTGGGAATGGTATCGTGAGCGACGGCAGCGCATCCGCAGCGCGCGACCGAATGCAGCGCACGCGGCGATTGCGAAACTGGCGCAACACGCAGACGAGTTCCTGCTCGTCACGCAGAACGTGGACGACCTGCACGCGCGTGCGGGAATTGCAAAGGAGAAGATGGTGCAAATTCACGGGGACATTTTCGTTACCAAGTGTTCACGGTGCGATTTCTTAGATACAGGTAGGGGCGGTTCACCCGAACCGCCTACGGATCGAGCAGCAGTTCCAGTTGAGCGCGGGCGATTGAGATCAATCGCCCCTACCTCAGAGGACATTGTCGACCTTCCGTACTGTCCGGAATGCGATGCGCTCATGCGGCCTGGCGTCGTTTGGTTCGGGGAACAGCTGCCTTGGAAGGAACTGCAGCGAGTTGAAAATTATCTCGATCGCGGAGCTTCCGACGTTGTGATTGTAGTCGGAACCACTGCGACTTTTGGATACATCGTCGATTGGGCGCTGCGGGCCAGCCCCGAAGGCGTTCGGGGCGAACTCATCGAAGTGAATCCCGAAGAGACCCAGCTGTCACAATTCGCAACGCAGTTGGTGCGCGAGCCAGCTGCGATAGCAATGCCACACCTGGTGGATACGATCCTGGCAGACCACCGGACACCGTAGAACAATCGCAGCCGTCGCATTCTAACTTGCCGACTCACGAAAATACGTCGCCACATTTCGTTTGAAATAGAAATACCAAGCCGAAAGACCCCCGAAAATCGCCGCATCGATGACGGCACGCCACATCATACTGTGACGAATCAGGTCAAGCGCGCCAAGGATTGACGCGTAAACAATAATCAAAGTGAACATCGCAATTACAACATGACGCGACCAGGCTTGCAAAAAGCGAAGGCGTAACAAATCAACGCCATCAAAATTCCAATGGCGGCAACGAGCGGCTCGGCGATGTGCAGCAATTCCGTACGTGTGACCTGCTCGCCACTCATCACGACCGGTTCGATTTTCAAAAGTACCAGAAGGATCGACAGGTACATTCCCGCGGAAGCAAGGCCGGCGAGCCATGTCAAAATTCGAATGGCGAACGGTTAGTTGGAATTTTGTATGGGCATACCTACGCACGGATTGCTCGCAGATAGCGTTCAGCTGATCGCGCGACGGCGGCTTTTGCGTTCGATAGAACGTTCGCTTGCCACCAGCCGCCGTAGATTTGATCGAACGAGAAGGGTTCGATTCTTTCGACGATGCGGCGTATTGCCGTGGGTCCAAGCGGAATGAGATTTGGATAA
>QHOV01000031.1 GCA_003218885.1 Verrucomicrobiota bacterium
CTACGCCCGAAAGAAAGGGGCCCGCGCCCGCGCCGAAACCGAAATCGCAGCCATGTCCGCCGCGCTCGAAAGCTACAAGGCCGATAATGGGATTTATCCGCGCAACAATGTTACCGATAATCTTAATGCTCAGACATCGGGTGATCCATCGAGTTTTCAGACGGCTAGCCAATATCTCTATGGTGAGTTGTCCGGAGATCGTAACTTTAACTACGTGATCGATCCGAGCGAACAGGGGAACCGATCCTACTTCGCCTTCAAGTCGAATCCCCCTTCGGCTGACGGGACCTCCAACAGTGGCATGCTGTCGATCACTCGGAGCGGTAACACCTACACTGTTAACTATATCCGCGATCCGTTTGGCAACAGCTACGGCTACTCGACCGCCAATCAGGCAAATCAAAGCAACGGTTACAACCCGACTTTCGATCTATGGAGCACCGCAGGTACAACGAGCGGGAGCACCACCGATAGAAATCAGTGGATCAAAAACTGGTAGGATCGACCAACCCTTGGGCGCTTAGAAAAGCGCGCGCCTCATCGTTACCCTTCGCTCGTGTGCACCACGACCTCCACTCGGCGATTGGGGCTTTGCGCCTCAATTGAGCCGCTTGCTGACGCGCGGAATTTCGTTGCGCCGTAACCGTGCGTGACGACTTGCGCCGGGTTAATGCGCATCGCATCGACAAGGTAGCGTTTCACGCTGTCGGCCCGGCGCTGGCTCAGATCAAGATTGTATTCGAACGTGCCGAACGAATCTGTATAGCCTTCGACTGTAAACGTCGCTTTCTGGTTGCGCTGGATGAGAGTGCCAAGCTTTTGCAGCTGAGTGATGGCGCTGGATTGCAACACGTCGCTGTCATACTCGAAAAGCTGATCGTCGGGCAGACGCAATTTTGTGCCTGATCCGAGCGGGCCTTTTTGCGCCAGCAATTGATCCAAATCGCTGAAGCCGGGAGTGCGCCCTTTATTTGGGCCGGCGCTATCGCCGGGCAGTTTACTGGTGAACGTGTTTGGCCGCTTAATCGCCGTGCTCGTGGCAAGCTCCGTTCCGCTCAGAGCAGGCTGCGGACGGCCTGATGCGGAATTGTTGTTCAGCAACGATTGTTCATGCGTCGCGTTTGGATCGGTAGAAAGAGTTTGCGCAGTCGAGCGTTCAATTTCAGTAAGCACGGAATTTACTTCCGGCTGCTCCACCTTGGGTTGATCCGGCAAAACATCCCGCATGTCGTCCGGGAGCGCTGCGCTCGCCTGAATGTCCTGCAATAATTTGTCGAATGATTTCTTTTCGTCCGGCAACTGCACATCGGTGTTGTCCGGGTTCGGTTTCGCTGCCGGATTTGCTTGATCGACGCTGCTCTTGTCGAGGTTGGAGTCGGTGATACTCCTGACCTTAAATGTGGGCGTCTGATCATTTTGGGCTAACACCGCCTCCATAGGGGCGAAACGCGTCCGATAAAAATAAGCGCAAAGCGCGAAGTGTATTGCCAGCGAAACGATCAATCCGAACCAGATCCAGCTGCGTTCTTTGCTGCCACTGAGCAGACCTTGGGTCTCGAAGCTGTCGAAATCGGAAACTCTCATTGCGCTCGGTTCCTAAAATATCACATTTGGCCGCTTGAGCCACGGGAAGGCCGAGTTCCATTTCCTCGAGTGCGCTCGATAAACGCGCGTGCCGCGCCACGAATCTCATCTGCCACACGCGCTTCTGGCGAGACAAACTTCGGTGTAAACCAGGGAAACAGTCCGATCAAATCGTGAGTGACCAGAATTTGTCCATCGCAATGCTCGCCCGAACCGATGCCAATAGTTGGGATGCCGATCGCATTTGTGATCTGCTTTGCGACGTCCGCGAGCACAATCTCCAGCACCACAGAAAACGCGCCGGCTTTTTCTACTGCGCGGGCATCGGCAAGCAGCGCTTCGGCCTCCGATTGCGTGCGGCCCTTGATTCTATAGCCACCTTCCTCGCGAACACTTTGGGGCAGCATGCCGATGTGAGCCATGAACGGAATGCCTGCTTGTGTGATCGCTTCGATTTGCGCGACATGACTGACGCCGCCTTCGAGCTTCACCGCTTGGGCACCGGCATCAACAAGTTGCCGCGCCCTAGCTACGGCCTGCTCCGGTGTGTCGTAACTGTGAATCGGCATATCGGCCACGAGCAGTGCCTGTTTCACCCCGCGAGCCACCGCGCCCGTGTGATGCAACATCTCTTCCAGCGTCACGCGTGTCGTGTCCTGATAACCAAGCACCACCATGCCTAACGAGTCGCCCACGAGGATGATGTCAATGCCGCTTTCGTCGAGCAAACGCGCCGTGGGATAATCATAGGCCGTCAGCGCGGTAATTTTCTCACCGCGTTGTTTCATTTGGCGAAAATCTTTCATCGCACCTGCTCGGAAGATCAACCGCCGATTTAAGAACGCAAGCTTGCCCGAAAAGCGGTGCTAGGACGCTCCGCGCGATGGCAAGACGCCGTCGAAGCTTACCAATTGTCCATAAAGCGAACTATCTCGCCGGATTCCTTCAGTTTCGCTAGCAGCTCATCCACCGTTTGCGTTTGACCCGGCAACACCAAATCCGGCCGAATATCGGCCAGCGGTTGCAGGACGAATTTTCTCAGGTGCATCCGCGGATGGGGCAGTTGCAATCGCTCATTCTCAATGTTGCGGTCGCCGCAGTAGAGCATGTCGATGTCGATGGTTCGTGAAAAATTTTTGGGGTGACCGCGCTGGCGCCCTAATGTTCTTTCAATTCCAATGAGTTGGTCGAGCAAACTCGTCGGATCGCCTTCGTACTCAAATTCAACGACCGCGTTTAAAAATTTATCCGCCCCGGGTTCGCAATCGACCGGGTCCGTTTCGTAAATTGCCGAGAAAAGAATCGGAGGCTTCACATTTGAGAGACCGAGAATTGCTTTTCGTGCGGCGCACAAATTGCCAAGGCGATCACCAAGATTTGATCCAAGCGCAACTCCAGTTCTCATCTCCTGTAGCAGCGGTCTAGTGACCGCCGTGCGGGATTCGTTCGGCGCTGATAGAGCGCCGCCACAGTCTCACAGCCCCAGCACATCTTGCATTGAGTACAGCCCCGGCGGTCTTCCCACAATCCACTTCGCCGCGCGCAATGCTCCCCGTGCAAAAATTTCGCGACTCGCTGCCCGATGCGTGAGCTCGAGGCGCTCGCAGGGTCCCGTGAAGATTACGGTGTGCTCACCGACTACCTCGCCTTCGCGAATGGATTGAATCAGTATTTCGTCCTTCGTCTTTCGTGCGGCTTTCAAAACCTCAGCGAGAGTTTTGGCTGTGCCGCTCGGCGCATCCTTTTTCATTTTGTGATGCGTCTCAATGATCTCGGGACTGAAATCCGGTCCAAGCAATTCGGCCGCTTTGCGCGACAGCCAGAAGAGCACATTGACTCCAACGCTGAAATTGGACGCGAAAACAATAGGCAAGGATTCTGCGGTCTTTTCGATTGTTCGACGCTGCTCCTGAGAATGGCCAGTCGTGCCGATGACGAGACTTTTACGGAAATTTAGCGCAGTGCGACAGATTTCGCTAACGGCATCACGGTGACTGAAATCGATCGCCACATCGCAATTTTTCATGGCTGGCTCGATTGGGTCGCCTACATCGCATTGCGCGACGACGTCGATCTTCGGATCGGCTTTGGCAAGATCGACAACGGTTTTCCCCATGCGCCCGGCCGCGCCCACGAGCAACACACGTACAGGCGACTTCATTCGCCTCTCTCGAAGTCTTCGAGCGTTTTGCGCAAGCGCGCCTGGTTCGCTTCGCTCATTTCACACAACGGTAAACGAACTTCAGCCGACATCGCGCCGCGCCAGCCGAGTGCCGTCTTCACGGGAACCGGGTTAGGCTCGATGAACAAATCCTTAAACAGCGGCAACAATTTCCAATGCAATTTTCCCGCTAATTTCAAATCGCCTGATTCGCAGGCGCGGACGAGCGCACAAACTTCAGAGGGAAACAGATTTGAGGCCACGCTTACGACGCCGGCTGCACCTACAGCCATGAACGGCAGCGTGAGCGAGTCGTCCCCGCTCAAAATGGTAAACGATTCAGGCAAACGTCGGCGCAATTCGCCCACGCGCTCCACGCTTCCGCTCGCTTCTTTAATCGAGACAATATTGCGGCAATCTTTTGCCAGACGTACAACCGTTTCCGGAAGGATGTCTACGCTGCAGCGTCCGGGAATGTTGTAGAGCACGATCGGCAGCGATGTGGCGTCGGCGATTGCTTTGAAATGGCGGAAGAGCCCCTCCTGGCTTGGCTTGTTGTAGTACGGCGCGACTAGCAGCGCGCCGTCGGCGCCAAATTGCTCAGCGATCCTAGTGTCGGCCACAGCATGTTGCGTGGCGTTTGAGCCTGTTCCCGCAAGGACGAGACAACGTTTATTCGCCGTTGCGACCGACAGCCGAATCACCTGTTCGCGTTCCTCGTGCGAAAGTGTCGGCGATTCGCCGGTGGTTCCGATCGCGACGACGCCGGTGATGCCTGCAGCGATTTGGGTTTCGATCAGTTTTTTGAAAGCAGAATCGTCAATGCCGCCATTGCGGAATGGCGTGACCAACGCCGTAAACGTGCCACGAAACATTGGAAGAGGTTAAAACGTTACAAAGGTTACAAAGTTAAAAGGCATCATCGCGAACCTTTTCAAGTTCCCCGTCGGGCTAATTTAAATCTCGAGCGTGCCTTCAAAAACGAACTCAGCGGGACCCGTAAGCGTGACGTTGTGAAACTGATTATCGCTCTTTTCAAATCCAACTTGAAGTTCGTCTCCTCCGCGGGCAGTTACACTGATCGGTCCGTTCACCTTTTCGATAGCGGCGAAGATGAGGGCGCTTGCGACAATCCCCGTGCCGCAGGCTAGCGTTTCATCTTCCACGCCGCGTTCGTAGGTGCGGGCAGCGATTTTCTTCGGTCCACGTTTCTCAATGAAATTCACATTTGCGCCCCTGGGCGAAAACATTTTGTGAGAACGAATGGCCGAACCGTTTTGCCGCACATCGACATCGTCGATCTGTAAAACGGGAATGACCACATGCGGCACTCCGCTGTTGATGAAGTGAACGGTTTTGTTCTCATTCGCCCCCGGAAGTTTGATGTTTAGCTGTAAGTCGGTCGGCTCGGTCATCTGCAGCGTGACGAGATCACCCACCAACTCCGCTGAAATCACGCCTGCCGGTGTTTCAAAAGAAATTTTTCTCTGCGCTCCGGCAACCTTGTTTGCAAAACGGGCAAAGCAGCGCGCGCCATTCCCGCACATCTCTGCTTCTCCTCCGTCGGCATTAAAGTAGCGCATGCGAAAGTCGGCATGGTTCGACGGCCTTTCGAGCAACAAGATTCCGTCCGCACCGATGCCGCGGTGCCGATCGCACAGGCTCGCAATTTGGCTGCGATCAAGATGAACATCCCCTGTCCTGTTATCGATCAGGATGAAATCGTTTCCCGCGCCGTTCATTTTTGTGAAACGCAGCATACGTATTTCGTGTAGCATACCTCGGTCACCAAAGCTAACGCGATGCGGTAGCGGCGCTCTCTGAGGATCGCATGATTTCGGCGATCAGAGACCGCCACTACAGAAGAGGTCAATCTGTGTTGCCAGATGATGTTTCGGTGTTTACTTATCCGCCGTGAAAAAACTGGGCGTGTCGGTTGTAACGGCGTTTCTTGGCCTCACGCTGCAGATCTCTTTCGCCGGCGATTACAACACCCTAGTTCTCGACCAAATCAAACAGATGCCGCAAGGCGGGCGTTATTCTGTTTCGCATTTCGCAAAGATCCGCCTTCAATCTTCAGCACATTTTGAGTCCGGCAAATTTTTCATTCTGCCGTCAGCGGCCTCACCGAGTTTCTGCTCGGGCGCAACGTATCTGGTGTTCATCAGGTCGATCGAAGCTTTGCGAGCGCGAGGCGAGCTCCGCCTCGATTATTCTACGCTGGAGCGATTAATCATCCGAGATCAGCGCGACGGCGAAGGAATCTGGGGCCGGTGGAATGCGAATGGGCCAGGCACGGCCCGCCTTTTTCATGAGCTGCAGCTTGGGCAAAACTTCGATAACTTCGATCAGGCGAAGCCGGGCGATTTCATGAAGATTTTCTGGTCGCGCCAGGTCGGGAGAAACGAGCACGGACATTCCACAATCTTCCTTGGAATGGAGAATCGCGCCGACGGACAGTACGTCCGATATTGGTCAAGCAACATTCCGTCCGGCTACGGTGAGAAATCTGTTCCGCGCAACAAGATCGCCTACGCCATTTTTTCGCGTCTACAGACGCCTGCGAATCTGGCGCGAATCAACAGCGCGCCTTATGTCGATACCTATTTGGCGTCTCTCCTGCGAACTCGTTCCAGTATCTTGGAAGCCAACGCCAAGTGCGGCCTATAACCATCGCAAAACCGATCGCTTGCAGGTAGGTTGGGTCAACGCACTGCGTTGACCGGACGGCGCAGCGCGCCGTCCCTACCAGAAGCACGATCACAAATCGAGCTTGCCTTTGCCAAAGCCGGCCTCTAAAACCGGGCCATGCTGATCGAAACCTTAAAACGTCATTGGTGGGTTCCGGTGATAAGGGGTATCGCTGCAATTGTCTTCGGAGTAATCGCGTTTGCCTATCCTGGCTTAACCGTCGCAGTGCTGGTGCTGTTATTCGGGGCCTGGGTGCTGGTTGACGGCATCTTTCGCGTCATCGGCGCGATCGGGCATCGTGCTTCCGATAAAGAATGGGGATTCGATCTAATCATCGGAATTGTGGGGATCATCATCGGGTTTCTTACATTTCATGCGCCCCAAATAACTGCGCTGGCGTTGATCATTTATATCGCGGCTTGGGCGCTTATGATTGGAGCAACGGAGATTGCGCTGGCAATCAAGCTGCGCCGAGAAATCAAAGGCGAATGGTTCCTGATCCTCATGGGGTTGGTTTCAATTGTCTTCGCGGTCATGCTTTTGTGGAATCCGGCCGTCGGTGCGGCGGCGCTGATCTGGATTATGGCGTGGTACGCAGTGATATTGGGTGTTCTGGGAATCATTTTTGGCTTCCGCTTGCGCAGCTTGCCGACATTTGCTGCACCCTAGTCAGGGGAACGCCCTTTTCTTGCTTTTGCTCCTGCTCGTGAACTAACGAGGTCACGCGGCTGGGCTGCTGTGTTCCTCTTGTTCAAGGATTTGTTCGCCAGCACGCTTTTTTTCGCGACGAAACCGGGTGGTGGCGGTTTGTTGAAGAAAATACAACTGAGTGCGATTGATTGGGCGATTACTCTACGGCGCTGGAATATGACCATTCCTATCTTACGCGTCGAATTCGCGACGGCGAAGAACGCCGGCCCTGCGCAGCATCCACTTTTATGAAGAAAGCTCCCCTTGTTACAAAGACGCGACCGCGAAAGGTCGCGCAGACTAACGGAAGTGAATTCGACACCGCGCAATTGCTTGCCGCCTTGATGGCTTTCAAGCGCGGTGATTTTTCCGCGCGCCTCCCGGAGGATTGGACAGGCGTGCCGGGCAAGATCGCCGATGCGTTCAATGCGGTGATCGAGACCAATCAGCGCACGACTCGGGAACTGGAACGCATTGTACACGCAGTCGGAAAAGAGGGCCGGATCAGCCAGCGGGCATCGATTGGCGAGGTGTCCGGCTCTTGGGCCGATGTCATCCAATGCATCAACGTTTTGATAGGCGACCTGGTCCGTCCAACCAGTGAAATGGCGCGGGTGATTGGGGCTGTCGCGAAAGGCGATTTGTCCCAAACAATGGCGACTGAGATCGAGGGGCGCCCACTAAAAGGAGAGTTCTTGCATACCGCCAAAACCGTTAACGCGATGGTTGGCCAGCTTGGCGCTTTCGCCTCCGAAGTAACCCGAGTGGCGCGCGAAGTGGGAACTGAAGGAAAGCTTGGCGGCCAGGCAAAAGTCAAAGGCGTCGCCGGCACGTGGAAAGATTTGACCGACAACGTGAACCTGATGGCCTCGAACCTCACGTCACAGGTCCGCAACATCGCTGCAGTGACCACGGCGGTCGCGAATGGCTATCTGGCGAAGAAAATCACCGTGGACGTTCGGGGCGAATTCCTCGAATTAAAGGACACCATCAACAAGATGGTGGACCAGTTGCGTTCGTTTGCGTCAGAAGTGACACGCGTCGCGCGCGAAGTCGGTACGGAAGGCATTCTCGGCGGGCAGGCCAAGGTCGAAGGAGTCTCGGGGACGTGGAAAGACTTGACGGATTCGGTGAACTCGATGGCGTCGAACCTTACGTCACAAGTCCGCAACATTGCGGCGGTGACGACCGCTGTAGCCAACGGCGATCTCTCGAAAAAAATCACCGTCAAGGTGAAAGGCGAAATTTCGGAATTGAAAAATACCATCAACACCATGGTGGACCAGCTTTCTTCCTTCGCTTCGGAAGTGACGCGCGTCGCGCGCGAAGTGGGTACGGAAGGAAAGCTTGGCGGCCAGGCCGATGTCAAAGGGGTCGCCGGCACATGGAAAGATTTGACGGACAAGGTCAATCTTATGGCATCGAATCTCACAGTGCAGCTGCGGGATGTCTCCAAGGTATCGACCGCGATTGCCAGCGGCGACTTGACCCAAAAAATCACCGTCGATGTGCGAGGCGAGATTCTGCAGATCAAAAACGTCATCAATACCATGGTGGATCAGCTTTCCTCCTTTGCATCTGAAGTGACCCGCGTGGCGCGTGAGGTCGGTACGGAAGGCGAACTCGGCGGTCAGGCCGCTGTCGAGGGCGTCGCCGGCACGTGGAAGGATCTAACCGACTCAGTGAACTCGATGGCCTCCAACCTCACGGCACAGGTTCGCAACATTGCAGACGTCACAACCGCTGTCGCCAAGGGTGATTTGTCCAAGAAAATCACTGTGGACGTGCGCGGCGAAATTCTCGAACTCAAGGACACAATCAACACCATGGTGGATCAGCTCCGCTCCTTCGCTGCGGAGGTAACGCGTGTGGCCCGGGAGGTCGGCACGGAAGGAAAACTTGGCGGCCAGGCGCAGGTGTCCGGGATCGGCGGCACGTGGAAAGACTTGACCGATTCAGTAAATTTCATGGCGTCAAATCTCACTGCTCAGGTCCGCAACATTGCCGCGGTCACGACGGCAGTCGCTACCGGTGATCTCACCAAAAAGATCACGGTGGACGTAAAGGGCGAGATTCTCGAGTTGAAGAACACCATCAACACCATGGTGGGTCAACTTTCGTCGTTTGCGGCGGAAGTGACGCGCGTGGCCCGCGAGGTCGGCACGGAAGGAAAACTTGGCGGCCAAGCCGATGTGGGCGGTGTGGCCGGCACGTGGAAAGACCTGACCGATTCTGTGAACTCGATGGCGTCCAATCTCACCGCACAGGTCCGCAACATCGCGGCTGTGACCACCGCGGTCGCCATGGGAGACTTGTCAAAGAAAATCACAGTCGATGTCAAAGGCGAGATTCTGGAACTAAAGGACACGATTAACACCATGGTGGGTCAACTACGCTCGTTCGGATCGGAGGTTACTCGCGTGGCGCGCGAAGTTGGTTCGGAAGGCAAGCTGGGTGGACAAGCCGATGTGCGTGGTCTGGCAGGCGTATGGAAGGACCTCGGCGACAACGTCAACTTCATGGCGTCCAATCTCACGACACAGGTGCGCAATATCGCTGCCGTGACCACTGCCGTTGCAACCGGTGATCTCACAAAGAAGATCACCGTCGATGTCAAAGGCGAGATTCTCGAATTGAAGAACACCGTCAATACGATGGTGGATCAGCTGTCGTCATTCGCGGACGAAGTCACTCGCGTGGCGCGCGAAGTCGGAATGGAAGGCAAGCTCGGTGGCCAGGCGGTGGTGAAGGGCGTTTCAGGAACTTGGAAAGATCTCACCGATAACGTGAACTTCATGGCGTCCAACCTGACTGATCAGGTGCGTGGAATCGCCAAGGTTGTAACAGCGGTCGCTAACGGCGACTTGAACCGTAAACTTTTCCTTGAAGCAAAAGGCGAAATTGCCGAACTCGCGGATACGATCAATAACATGATCGATACGCTCGCGACGTTTGCCGACCAGGTTACCACCGTGGCGCGCGAAGTGGGCGTGGAAGGAAAGCTCGGCGGCCAGGCAAACGTGCCCGGCGCCGCAGGCACATGGCGGGATTTGACCGATAACGTCAATCGGCTGGCTGCAAACCTGACGACGCAGCTCCGCGCCATCGCCGACGTTGCGACAGCGGTGACCAAAGGCGATCTCACCCGTTCAATTCAAGTGGAAGCACAAGGCGAGGTTGCCTTCGCAAAGGACAACATCAATGAGATGATCCGCAATTTGAGGGACACTACGCTGCGGAATGAGGAGCAGGACTGGCTCAAGACGAACCTCGCCAAGTTCACGCGCATGTTGCAGGGACAGCGCGACTTTCTAACGGTCGGCAAGCTGATTCTATCCGAGGTCGCTCCGCTGGTTTCAGCGCAGCAAGGCGCCTTCTACATGGTCGATAATTCTAACGGAGAATCGGAGCTTAAGCTGCTGGCGAGCTATGCTTCTCATGAAGGCAACGGCGCAAAGAATCGCTTTAAACTGGGTGAGAGTCTCGTGGGACAAGCAGCGCTGGAAAAACGACGCATTCTTCTGACCGATGTGCCAAACAACTACGCCAAAGTGAGTTCCGGTTTGGGCGAATTTCATCCGACCAACATCGTTGTCCTGCCGATTCTCTTTGAAGGCCAGGTAAAAGCCGTCATGGAGCTTTCCTCGGTTGAGCGATTCAGTCCGACGCACCAGGCGTTCCTCGATCAATTAACCGAGAGCATCGGCATTGTGCTCAACACGATCGAAGCAAGCACGCGAACGGAAAACCTGCTCAAACAATCGCAATCGCTCGCCGCGGAGTTGCAGAAGACAAACCTGGAACTGGAAGAGAAGGCTCGCTCGAATCTGGCGAAAGATCAGTTTCTCGCCATGCTCAGCCACGAATTGCGGACACCGCTTACGCCGGTGCTCGCTTCCGCGCTCGCGCTGGAAAGCGAGCCGGAGTTGCCGCAGGACATTCACGAATCGCTGCAAATGATTCGACGCAACGTCGAATTAGAGGCGCGCCTGATTGATGATCTGCTTGATCTGACGCGCATCGATCAAGGCAAGGTGCAGCTAAATTTTGAAGTCGTTGATGCGCATACATTGCTGCAAAACGCTCTCGACATTTGTCAGGCGGAAATCGATCGCAAGAATCTGGCGCGCGCCCTCAGCCTCGGCGCACAAAAGGTGCATATGCGAGCAGACCCCGCGCGCCTGCAGCAGATCTTTTGGAACCTGATCAATAACGCGGTGAAGTTCACTCCGAGGAACGGGCAAATTATCATCACCACCAGCAACGATTCCAAGGGACAACTGCGTGTTGAAATCGCTGATACCGGGCTCGGGATCGAGGCGGAAGCTCTGCCGAAAATTTTCGACGCGTTCGAACAAGGAGGGCGTACTCAATTGGGAGGACTAGGTCTCGGACTCGCCATCAGCAAGACCCTTGTGGAAGCTCACAAGGGAACAATCACCGGCCAAAGCGCCGGCCGAAATAAAGGCTCAACGTTCGTGTTGGTTTTTCCGACGTGCGAAAAAGCGGAGGCGCAAATTGCCCCGGCGGCTTTACCGAAGCTGTCGGAACGCCAGCCCCTGCGAATTCTTCTTGTTGAGGATCACGAAGATACAAATCGCTCGCTTACGAATCTGCTCCGACGGCGCGGCTATTATGTGCAATCAGCGCTCAATTTTCAATCCGCGGTCAATCTAGGCACGAAGGAACAATTCGACGTGCTCATCAGCGACCTGGCTTTGCCGGATGGCAATGGAATCGATCTGATGCAGAAGCTCGCATCAAAGCAGCCACTTGTCGGAATTGCTCTCACCGGTTTCGGGATGGAAGACGATATCCGTAAAAGCTACGAGGCAGGATTCCGGCATCACCTGGTAAAGCCGATTGACCTGAACAAGCTCGACTCCCTGATTCAAGAGGGCGCAGCGGCACTACCGACCGTGTAAGACTAAATCATTAAATTGGACTATGTTCGGTTTCCGCTCGCGCCCGTAGCTCAATTGGACAGAGCGTTGGCCTCCGGAGCCAAAGGCTGTGGGTTCGACCCCCGCCGGGCGTAAAATCCAGGGGAGCCATGCCGCAACGATCGAAAACGATAGGACCGAAGAAACTCAAACCGGGCCCGCGCAGAAAGGATTTGAAAAAGAAGCACCGGCCGCGCGTCCGGCTTTCCCGGCACAAGCAGAGGAGCGTTTGGTTTCAATCCTGCAGCGCCTGGCCCATGCGAGAAGCACCGGTGCACGCTCTCGTGCGCGAGCGAAATAGAACGCAGCAAACATTGCCAGCGACAGAAAATGTTGTGTGGGAGTGCATCGGTCCAACCAACATCGGTGGCCGGATGACGAGCATCGTTTGTCATCCGGAAAGACCTAACTGCATCTGGGCGGGAGCGGCGGCGGGCGGCGTGTGGCACAGTAAGGATGCGGGTCGGACCTGGCGCGCACTTTGGCGCGACCACGAAACCTTGAACATCGGATCGCTCGCGATTGATCCAAAGAATCCCGCGGTGATTTACTGTGGCACGGGCGAAGCGAATTTGTCGGTCGATTCGTACGCCGGGGTGGGGATTTATCGTACGGATAACGGTGGCAAGACTTGGAAGTTGGTAGCCTCATCAGACGAGACAGGCGTGCCGACGCGCATCGGCGTAATTGCGATCGATCCTTTCGATTCGAAGTATTTGCGGATCGGCGGCGTCGGGGCCAACGAGTCGAGCGCGCGGCCGAAGGATTTAGGCGGAATGTTTGCTTCGGATGACGGCGGCGCGACGTGGAAGCGTGAAACTTTCGTTTCGAGGAACAATTACTGGTGCCACGCGATTGTTTTTCATCCAGCAAAACGTCGCGTAATTTTCGCCACCTTCACCGAGCAAGGAGCGAAAAGCGGTATTTGGCGCTCGGCTGACGGCGGCGAGAATTGGATGCAATTAACGGAAGGTCTGCCGGATCCGGAGTGTTTTGGTCGGACAAGTTTGGCAATCAGCTTGTCGAATCCCGACGTGATGTATGCTTTCGCGGAAGATGCGCACAGCTACCGGAGCGATTTGCTGCTCGGTGTTTTCCGAAGCGACGATGGCGGAAAAAGCTGGCGGGAAATTGGGGGCAAACATTTTTCGGGCGAAGAACAGATTTCGTACGGAAATACAATAGCGGTGCATCCGAAGAATCCGGATCACGTTTTGTGCGGCGGTGTGGATTTGCATCTGACGACCAACGGCGGCAAGCGTTGGAAGAAGGTGACGCGATGGGACGCGAAGCCAGGAGATGCGGATTACGCGCATTCCGATCATCACCATCTCCTGATGCCGCCGGGGGCGCCGGGCCGCGTTTACGATACGAATGATGGTGGGTTGGATGTTAGCAGAGATGGAGGCATCACCTGGTCAAACCGCAGCAAAGGTCTTGCGATCACGATGTATTACGATCTCGATGTTGCGCAAAGTGACAGCCGGCATTTCGGGGGCGGCGCGCAAGACAACGGAACGGTGGCCACAACGACTGGGCGCGCCAACGACCATTTTGAAATTCTCGGCGGTGATGGCGGCTGGATGATTTATGATCCGGCCGAAGCCGGACATATCTTCGCGTCGTATTACAACATGAATATCTGGCGGTGGTGCAATGGTCGGCGCTGGGATGTTTCGCCGCCAGCGCCGGAAAAGGAAAAGGATTCAGTTTGGATGGTGTACGTCACGATGGCTCCGGGCGATGCCAAAACAGTTTTCACCGGATCAAAGCGTGTTTGGCGAACGAAGAACGCTGGGAAAACGTGGAAGGCGGTATCGCCCGTTCTTGATGACAGCGCGATCTCGGCGATCGAAGTCGCTCCGAGCGACTCGAATCGCATTTACGTGGGAACAAAAAACGGAGGTTTCTTTCGCAGTGTCGATGAAGGGAAGACTTGGAGCGCAAACCTGACTGGCGCGACGCTTCCCGGTCACGAGATTACGCGAATCGATTCAACAGCAGGGCTGGGATCAGATTTTGTTTTAATCACGCTGGCAAACTTCGGGCACTCGCATCTGTTTCGCTCGCCAGATGGCGGCAAGACGTGGGAAGACATCGATAAAGGCCGGCTGCCGGATGTGCCACATCACGCGGTCGTGATCCGACCGGACGCGCCGAGGACGGTGTATGTGGCAAATGATGCCGGCGTATTTGTCTCGCGTAACTCGGGCCGAAGCTGGATGAACATGAGCGCAAACTTGCCGAATGTGAACGTTGTCGATCTTGTATTTCACGAAAAAGATCGAACGCTGAGTGCGGCGACTTACGGTCGAAGTTTGTGGCGAACGAAGATCGACTGAAGAGCAATGTTTTTCATGGCAAGACCGAAGGCTGCGCTAAATCTGTTCTTGACTTTGCAAGGCTGTTCCTAACGAATGAGTCGGTAATACGGAGGTAATCATGCCACGCGCAAAGAAATCGAAATCCAGAAGCAAAAAGAAAGCGAAAAAAAGGCGATCGACGGGACGGCCAAAACGGTCGACGGGTCCAAGGAACTGAAGTTTTTAACGCAACGTTTGCGGCGTGTTTCAGCTCAGGGACGAACTGAGCAAACACTGACCCAATTTGATGTTCGCTTCGTCGCAGCTACGCGCGCGTTTCGCTCGCGTCACGCCTGAGAAATGCTGCGAGCCCGTATTGCTGCGACATTTGCTCTCGACGCTCGGCATATAGATTGACACGAGCGTTCAGCAATTCTACGCCATGGAGTAGATGTCTGCTGGGCTTCAACCAAATGCCGAGCTCGAAATCGCTCACGTCTTGTTCATAGACGTGGTCGGCTATTCGAGACTATTGATCAACGAGCAGAGCGCGCTTTTGGCTGAGCTCAATCAGGTGGTTCGAACAACCCCTCATTTCTGCACTGCCGAAGCGGCAGGCAAACTGATCCGCATTCCCGTCGGCGACGGGATGGCACTCGTATTTTTCACCAACCCGGAAGCTCCAGTGCAGTGCGCATTGGAAATTTGCAAGACTCTACAGGATCATCCGCATATTCACTTGCGCATGGGGATTCACAGCGGCCCGGTGGACCCGGTAACCGACGTCAATGACAGGTCGAATGTCGCCGGCGCGGGAATGAACATCGCCCAGCGAATCATGGATTGCGCAGACGCCGGGCACATTCTTCTTTCCAAGCGGGTTGCGGAGGATCTGGCTCAATACGGTCACTGGAAGTCGCGTCTGCATGATCTGGGAGAGATCGAAGTAAAGCACGGCACCGTAGTCTCCGTGTTTAATCTCTACGGCGAAGGTTTTGGCAACTCACAAGTTCCTACGAGGATCAAAAAACAGTCCCGGCGATTGTTCCCGAGTCGTGGTCAAACCCGAACTAGTCGGCGACGCAGTGCCGTCAGGGCAGTTGCTTTCCTTGTTTTAACGATCGCGATCGGCATTTCGGCTTGGGCGTATTTCCGAAATCCCTCTCGTGGAGTGGGCGGAGCAGCGTTCATTCCATTCAAAAGCATCGCGGTGCTGCCGTTCGATAACTTCAGCGACGATAAACAAGACACGTATTTCGCCGACGGCATCCAGGACGACATTTTAACCGCGCTGTCCCAAGTTTCTGATTTAAAGGTCATCAGCCGCAATTCCGTAATGCAGTACCGCGCGAAGGCGAGGAATATGCGCGAAATCGGTCAGGCATTGGGCGTCGCGTATTTGCTGGAAGGCAGCGTTCGGCGCGCGAACGATAAAGTCCGAATCACGGCACAATTGATCGACGCGCGAAATGATCAGCACGTTTGGGCCGAGCATTACGACCGCGATTTGGCCGACGTTTTCGCAATCCAAAGTGAGGTGGCGGAGAACATCGCTACGCAACTAAAGGCAAATATTTCTCCGAGCGAAAAAGCGGCGATTGATGTGCGACCGACGCGCGACCTAGAGGCATTCGACCTTTACCTCCAAGCCAAACAGTTGATCAACACCTTTTCCGATACCCCCGATCGGAAGGAGACTCTGCTTAAAGCCGTTCGATTACTCGATGAAGCGATTTCGCGAGACCCAAATTTTGCGTTGGCTTATTGCTGGGCATCGCGCGCGAACGACGACTTGTATTGGTTTGATCTCGACCACACCCCAGCTCGGCTGGCACAAGCCAAGACGCCAGCGCAAAAAGCGCTGGCTCTTGCGCCCGACTTGGGCGAAGCGCATCTAGCCCAGGCAATGTTTTATTATCACGGCATGCGCGACTATGCGCGGGCTCGGGAAGAGCTGGCCACTGCCCGGCGCTTCCTACCCAACAATGCTGAGATATTCTCCGTCACTGGGTTGATCGATCGGCGTCAGGGTCGATGGGATGACGCGCTTAAGAACCAGGAAAAAGCGGCTGAGTTGGATCCTCGCAATCCGCGAATTCTCGGCGACCTCGCCATTCTCTACGATCTGCTGCGTCGATATGACGAGGAACAAGCTGTATTCGACCGTGCGGCCGCCGCCAATCCCGCCAACGCCACCTATTTTCAAATGATGCGGGCGTCGATCGAGCTGGAAAAAGGAAATATAAAAACGGCGCGCCCCGGATTGGATTCTTTGCCCGCCGGCTACGATCCTGCTGGAGCGGTCACTTTCACACGCATCAGTCTTGCCTTGTACGAGCGCGACCCGTCCGCCGCCGAAAAAATTCTGGCGGCATCAAATCTGGAAGAGATTGTCGGCGGCACAGGATCGTTATTGCCGAGCAGTTGGTTCGAGGCATTGATTGCACGAGCACAAAGCGACGGGCAGAAAACGCGCGAGGCGTTTAATGCCGCGCGCCTGAAAATAGAGGCAAAGCTGCACGACCATCCTGACGATGGAATTTTGGTCGCTCAACTTGGTCTCATCGACGCCGGACTGCAGCGAAAACAAGAGGCAATCGCGGAAGGTCTGCGCGCGGTCGAGCTGCGACCGATCTCGAGTGATGCCATCGACGGCGCGGCTGTCCTTTCGAGTGTGGCGATGATTTACGCCTGGGTCGGCGATGTTGATTCGGCAATGGAACGGTTGGTGTTTCTTGCCAAAACGCCCGGGGGCCCAGACTACGGGCAACTGAAGTTTGATCCTGCATGGGATGCCGTCCGTCGCGACGCGCGCTTTGCAAAAATGCTCGATGGGCTCCAGCCCGCTTCCAACCGGCGCTAGCTGTGCGCTTCGTTACCCCAGCGCTTCGATTCGGATAAGCAACTCTTTTTTGCTCATTACGCCGGTAACCTGGTCGCGCAGTTGGCCGTTCTTGAAAAAGAGCAGAGCCGGGATCGC
>QHOV01000118.1 GCA_003218885.1 Verrucomicrobiota bacterium
AGTGTCTCGCTCACGCGGTATTCGATGTGGTAGCCCACCAAGAGCATAATGAAACCGCCCCCTTGCGAGACGTGACGGCCCAGGGTTATGGCGGCGACGAGATCTTCAACGGCCTCCGCGTTTTGGCCTGCCTCGAAGCGCAGGCCGGCGCGCAGGCGGGCTAAGGACGTCAACAACCGGGCTGCCGACCCTTGGGGCAGCAGGAGAAAGACCCCATCTTCATAGCTGACGCCCCAGTCACAATTCCGCAAAGCCGCCCCGCGGCGCATCATCTGCAACGCGTACTCCGCCTGAGTCACGGTCTCCCGTGAGTGAGCGTCCAGGGGCTTCGCCGGATAATCCGCCAGTCGATTCTGCTCGGCGTCAGAAAGCTTCGGCATGGTGGCAAACGCTTGCCAGTATTTGAGAGCGGCATTTTCGCCGCGATCTGCGGCTCTCGCCGAATCCATCGGTTGTGCAACAACAAGGAATGCCAAACACGCCGCGCGCAGCATAATCATTACCTCACTTTCGAGTAGGTTTGGTGAGCCAAAACAAGTTAAATCCGAAAATTCGATAACCGAAAGGCCGCTATCAATCCAGCAGGTCGCTTGGTATCGAGCTGGCCACAGTCATGGGCCTGGTCTCCTCAATCGGCCAGGTGAACGGGGCTAGTTTCAAGTCGTCTGGAGCTCGTCGCGCCTGCAGCCAGGGAGTGTCTTGCGGCGATTGTGGACTGACTGGGTCTGTCGAACCGGCAGCGGCCAAATGATTTTTCTGAGGATCCGGCTTCGACTTTTGCCCATCGCTTTTGGGCCAAGCGAGCACGATCAGCAAGCAAGCGGCCGCCAAGGCGCTCACCCCGCCGGCCCACCGGGCCCAATGCCAGCGCCCTGGCGAGCCCGGTTGCGTTAGCGCCGGGAGAACTCGGGGCGCTAACGCAGCCCCGCTCGCCGCGCGAGAATTATGAACTGGAAACGACACTCCGGCCGGTATGGCCGCCAACAGCTTGCTCTCGAGGTCTGCCGGAACAGGCGGCGGCGGCAAGCGCCGCAGCCGCGTTTCCAAAGATTCAGGCCCCGGCTTCTCGGATCTTTCAGGTGGCATGATCGGGAACCTCGTCATTCAGCAGAACTCGCAATCGGTGGATCGCCTCCGAGGTGCGCCATTTGAGCGTGCCGCTCGACTCCTCAAGCACCGAGGCCATCTCGCGATAGCTCAGGCCTTGTAGGTAGTGCAGAACCAGGACGGTGCGCTCCGAGACATCCAGACTATAGAGGAGCTGATATAAACGATGCGCCTCCTCGTCGGCCATCATCGTCTCGATCGGATCAGCGGGGGAGACCGATGCCTCTGCGAGGCTCTCGCGCAGGACCGCGGCGCGTCCCTCCGCCCGGCGGGCGTCAATGAATTTCGTATAGGCAATCCGATGCAGCCAGGTACCCAGAGCCGCTCGCCCCTGGAACGTGGCCAGCTTTGCCCAGGCAGCGGCGAATGTCTCCTGGGTCAGGTCCTCGGCCGCATGAACATCGCGGGTCAGATGAAGCAGAAAGCGATACACCTTTTCATAATGGCCGCGAACCAACTCGGCGCAGGCCTCCGCACATCCGGCACGAGGATCCTTCGCCAGGCGTTGGTCATTCGACTCCGGCACGCCTTCTCCACAAGGTTTGAAACCATCGCGGCAGCCTTCTCTTGGTTAGACGAGCCAGACCACGAAAGTGTTGGCGCAAAACGGCTGCCGCTTGGCAATATCGTAGCAGAAACTGGGAAGAATAGCGGCCATAAACCTTAAAATGCCGCTACCAAGAGACATCGAGAAATCCTGTCATAAAATGCTTAACAGCGGGATTGGGACTTCCAAAAGAGCCGCGCACGAAGTAAGCGGCCGTCCCCGGCTACGGCGCGGTTGCGCCAACAGATGATGCATCTTGGCATCGAGTCACGCCACTGCTTACTTCGTGCGCGGCTCTTGATCAATGGTCCCATCCCTTATCCGACGGAGAATGCCACATGAAGACTCTCTTCCGTCTGCTCGTCTTGCTCGCCCTTCCTATTTTCCTTGCATGGTCCAGCGTTGGAGACGCCGACGAAAAGAACGCCGAGGAAGAAAAGAGCGAGGTGGCCTTCCCCCATTTCCGCATGCAGGAGATCGAGACCGGTCTCAAAGTCGGCTATGCGGTCCTGCTCGTGGACATCAATAACGACGGCAAACCCGACATCGTGGTGGCCGATAGCAATCGCGTGGTCTGGTACGAGAATCCGACCTGGAAGCGGCGGACGATCATCGAGGGGCAAACCAAACCGGATAACGTCTGTATCGCCGCCTACGACATCGACGGCGACGCCAAGATCGATTTGGCCTTAGGCGCCGACTGGAATCCGTCCAAGACCAAAGAAGGCGGCACCATTCAGTGGCTTAAACGCGGGAAAACTCTGGACGATCCTTGGACTTTATATCCCATCGCCGAGGAGCCGACGGTTCACCGCATGTGTTTTGCCGACCTCGACGGCAAGGGGAAGTCTCTCATCGTCGCCCCGCTCATGGGCCGAAATAGCACCGCTAAAAACAACTGGATGGATGGCTCCCCTGTGCGTATTCTGGCTTTTCGAATACCTTATGATCCGACGAAGGACCGCTGGGAGCCTGTGGTTATCAATGAAAGCCTCCATGTGGTCCACAACATCTTTCTTACGCGGGTTGGTCATAGCCGTGACATTTTTGGTTTTGGCAGCACGACTCTTCTTGCTGCCAGCTACGAAGGTGTGACCGAGATATTTAGCAATCCTGAAGGGTGGACTGCCAGGCGACTCGGCGAAGGAAATCAAGACAATCCGAAAAGTAACCGCGGGGCCAGCGAAGTTTCGGAAGGCCAACTCAAGAATGGGCGGTGGTTCTTCGCCAGCGTCGAGCCATGGCATGGGCACCAGGTTGTTGTCTACACCTGGCCAGAGGATAAGTCCAAAACGATTTGGCACCGTCACGTAATCGATGATCAACTAAAG